>JBPCWG010000201.1:0-24154 GCA_051009705.1 Methyloligellaceae bacterium
TAACCGTGGTTGATGAAGCTACGGAAAGCTGGGGTGTCAAAGTGACACGAATTGAAATCAAAGACATCAATCCTCCCCGGGATCTCGTTGACGCCATGGCCCGTCAGATGAAGGCCGAACGAGACAAGCGTGCGTCAATTCTTGAAGCCGAGGGGGAGAGACAGTCGGAAATTCTCAAAGCAGAAGGTGAGAAGCGATCCCAGGTTCTGGCAGCCGAAGGACGCAAAGAAGCAGCATTTCTGGATTCGGAAGCCCGGGAACGTGAGGCCGAAGCCGAGGCCAAGGCAACGACAATGGTTAGTGAAGCCATCGCTTCCGGGAGCATTCAGGCCGTGAACTACTTCGTGGCAAACAATTATGTCGATGCTCTGAAAAGCCTTGCATCTGCCGACAATCAGAAAGTTCTGATGCTGCCTCTCGAAGCCACTTCAGTGATTGGATCGATTGCAGGTCTTACCGAAATAACAAAAGAGGCATTTGGAAATAGTGGCAATTCTCCCCGATCACGACCCAATGGGGGCGGACAGCCATCTCAGAATAGCTCGGTTCCAAAAATCTAGCCTTCAATGAGCTGAATCAAGGGTCCGGGCCGTCAATCCCGGACTCGTTTGCCATTCAGGACCGAAATTCTGAAATTTGGAGAGGTCAGTTATGGATTTATTGTCGTTGTTAAGCTCGTTGGGAGACTGGAACTGGGTCATTGCCGCCATTCTATTGTTCAGTCTTGAGCTTCTTGTCCCGGGTTTTTATCTCATGTTTTTTGCTCTGGCCGCACTCATTGTCGCGTTTCTCGCATTCACATTCGATATTAGCTGGCAGATTCAGTTCATCCTGGCGGGAGTGATTTCACTCATGCTCGTAGGCGCGGCGCGGTTCATGGGATTTGGACAGGACATCGAGTCTGACAAGCCGCTGCTGAACCTGCGCACCCAGCAATATATCGGCAAATCCTATGTTCTCGTGGAGCCGATCAAACAAGGTACGGGAAAGATCAAGGTCGGTGACAGCGTTTGGTTGGTCAATGGTCCGGACCTGCCAAAAGGCCAGACCGTCAAAGTGACAGATGCCAAAGGCACCAAGCTGATTGTCGAGCCTGTTACGGGCTGATTGTGGATAGTTGTCTGTCTTGACCGAGATTACTGCTCAACCGGGATTATTGACGGATTCATATTGCGTGTCGCAAAGACTGCAGGCGCACCTGGTCAGAAACTTGTTTCGAGATTGAGGCGAGTCAAACTGCTTCTCGCAAACTTCTGAAATTCTATGGCCTGTGTTCGACGGGATAAGGCGGTGCTTCGGATTTCAGGAGTATGGAAATGCGCCGGTTGGCAGCCAGGAACGGATCATCCGGAAACAGGGGTTCCGCATCGGCTTTCCCGGTAATCGAGAAAAATCGATCATGGGGAACACCGTTCTCGGCTAAAATCGTCCGCGCCGCTTTTGCCCGGTCCGCTGCCAGATCCCACAGGGTATAGCCGGGTTTCTCGAACAGACGGGAAGCATCCGTATGACCCGAGATTTCAATTCGATTTGGCAGGCGGCGAAGAATGGGCGCCATCTTGGCGAGAATTTTGCGTGTGCGCTCGTAAGGTGTTTTTGATCCCTCTGGGAACATGGAACGACCTTCCTGGTCAACGAGCTGAATATGCAACCCTTCAGGTGTTTCATCTAACAGAATATTACTGGACTGTTCAGCGATTTCTGGAAGTTCTTTCCACGCCTGACGCAGAGACGCTGCCGCGAGTGCAAACTGACGCGGCCGCTCGATATCCGTTCTCTCGATATCATGGGTGTTCGCCTCAGGCCCCTGTTTGGAGCGCTGATCGTGGCGCAGATCGGAATAGTCGGTATCATTTTCCCGAGGAAGTACGGCGACATTCTTGACATAATCGCGCACAGGCGCGCCTTCGATTTCAAGCATGCCTGCTTTACGGCTCTCAAATTTGATCCCGAAAGCTTCACGCATGGATCCGGCGACGACCTGCAGTTTTTCCTTGTCCTGGATGGAGAAAGAGATGAGCAGGACGAAGAAGCAAACCAGGATGGACATCAGGTCAGCAAACGTGACAAGCCATTCGGGTATATCGCTTCCGCCGCCTTTATCTTTTTTTGCCATTTAACCCGTTCCCGACTTTCTTGCGCGATCGTTTTCTTTAATTAAGCTGTGCCCTCAGCAAGAACTGAAGCTCGCTGTTTTTCCGGCAGGTACGCGATGAGCGATTCCTGAATGAGCTGTGGACTTTTGTTCTCGCGAAGCTGGACAATGCCATCGAGAGCAAGTGTCTGGTTCAGTTCTTCCAGGCTCATCTTGTTGTTGAGTTTGTCTGCAATCGGCAGTGCCACAAGGTTGGCGAGTACAGCACCATAGAGTGTTGTAAGCAGCGCAACCGCCATGGACGGACCGATTGTTGACGGGTCGTCCATTGTGGACAGCATTTGAACAAGACCGACCAGGGTTCCGATCATTCCGAATGCGGGCGCTGCATCCCCCAGTGACTTATAAATTCTCGCACCTTCATCAAGCCGTTCGATATAGAGGTCACGTTCGCGTTCCAGGTTGGCCCGGATGACTTCCAGATCATACCCATCGGCAACCATTTGCGAACCTTTTTGAAGCAGCACTTCTTTGATCTCGGCATTCTCGAGGCCAAGTGGTCCTTCCTTGCGAATGATCTCTGCCAAAACGGTGATCTCGTCGATCATTTCCTTGGGGCTGGTTTTCTTGTGTGTAAAGGCAACCTTGGCCCCGAGGATCAATGCGGAGAAAACATTGGCAAGGGGAAATCGAATGACGGTCGCAGCAAAGCCGCCGCCGATAACGATCAATATGGAAGGTACGTTGATAAAGGTACCAGGATCTCCACCCATCAAAATCGCAATACCGACAATTACGGCACCCGCGACAATCCCGGCAATTGTTGCAATATCCATTTTCCACCGACCCCAATTCGCTTATTCAAACGCATTTTGACTTCTTTGATTAGGATGCAGTCTACGCAAAACCTCCAAATATTCGCTGAACTGGAAGCGTCAGAATTGACTAAAATTGTAGGATTCGGATTAAGCCCTTGTTAAGGGGTCGGATCTGTGGTGCTCAGGCAATACCGGCGCGCAACAGATCGTGTATATGAACAATCCCTATAGGCGTTGTTCCCTCAACCACGAAAAGTGCAGTAATATCAGAGGAATGGAGACGTTCCATAGCCGCGCTCGCCAGCATATCCGGTGCAATGGTTTTTGGATCCCGGGTCATGATATCCTCTATGTGGCGGTTTAACAGATTGTTATCCATGTTTCTCCGAAGGTCGCCATCTGTGAATATCCCAATGAGGTGGCCCTGGTCGTCGATAACGCCGATACAGCCAAAACTTTTTTCCGTCATCGCAACAAGGGCTTCGCTCATCACCGTATTTCTATGGGCAAGGGGCAGGTTGTCCTTGCCGTGCATGATATCCCGGACAAATTGCAGATTTGCCCCGAGCTGTCCGCCGGGGTGAAATATCTTAAAATCTTCTGTAGAAAAACCCCGGCTCTCAAGCAGGGCAATAGCCAGTGCATCTCCAAGTGCCAGTTGCATCGTCGTTGAGGTTGTCGGAGCCAATCCGTGGGGACAGGCTTCTTTGGCGCGCGGCAAGACGAGGGCGACCTCGGATGCCTGGGCCAGGGTACTTTCGGTGCGCGAAGTAACCGAGATAAGAGGGACAGCAAATCTCTTGGCGTAGTCGAGCAGATTCGAGAGTTCCACGGTTTCTCCCGACCATGAAAAAGCAAGGACAATATCCTTGTCTGTGATCATACCGAGATCGCCATGGCTGGCTTCCGAAGGGTGAACGAAATATGAAGGGGTTCCCGTGGAGGCGAATGTCGCAGCTGTTTTCTGTCCCACATGGCCACTTTTTCCCATGCCCGTAACGATGACGCGGCCCTCTGCCTGGCGCATAATATCCACCGCACGGTTAAAAGGACTGCTCAAATCTGACTTCAAAGCCGTGATCAGGGCCAGAAGTCCCGCTGATTCCAGCTCAAGTGTTCTATATCCGGAGGTCACCCATGACGTCTGCGGGCTTTCAGTTTGAGAGGCTGTTGCGTTCTTATTCGTCATTTCTTTTCCTAAATTTCTCTTTATTCAAATAGAAAAATAGTATTGGACATCCTGATTCTGATTTGTACGCTCAACAAACAATATTTCTTCAATATAAATAGAATTTTACTCTGTATTAAGGGCGGTCAGGTTAAGTTCGACTCTTATATTTACTCGAAATTTTATATCTGGTCGAAAAAATATTTTCTGCAGATAGTCGGTGCTTTCAAGATAATCCAAACGATTTTGACGACCCAATTACCAATGTATACATTCAGAGCACATCGAATATACAGTGATTCCTGTCTGACCACACCCTCAAAGCCTGGCTTTTCGATGCAATTCCATGACGAATTGACCCGGCAATTTATACCCGGGAAAGGGCTGCATTCTCAACAACCTCCATCTTCGCTGAAGATGACTATACTTACATGTCTCGTCATATTCTCCACAATTCTATCTATCGAAGCCAGGGCTGAACAGACACGGATTTATTCTGATGGGCAAATATTCGCCGGCCAGAAGAACTCTGGTAACAATTTGGATGGTGAGGAACCTGCTTATATTTCCAGATATGCGATGAATGGTGGTCAACAGGGTTCAGGAGAAGCCCGCGTCCACACAATTTTTCCTGGTATCCGTCGAACAATCGATCCCGGTCGCCAAGAAGCTCTTGATCAACCAATTCAGGCGGATGACCGGGGAAGCGACGAGGGCAAGACAATTCACTAATTCCGTCATCGTCCTCAATCGATCAGCAAGGTCAATTGTCCGACATTGACAATGAAGGATTTGTTGAAGCGGAACAATCCGGGTTCACCGCTGGGGAACGTCTCGAACCGGAAACTTCGGAATTGCAGCCGAGGGACAGCGACTTGCGCTGGGGTATTTTTGCAGTTCAGCCTGAACTTATATTGAGATCGACATTTTCCGACAATATTCATCAGGACCACTCCAAAAAGCCGGATTTTAGTACCGGGCTGGAGGGTCGCATTCAGGCGACGACCGATACAAGCCGTCATGAACTCGCCATTGATGTGGCGTTTTTGAAAACCGCTTTTCATTCAAGCAACAAAAAAGAAACAATGGACTATTCGACACGTGTCGATGGCCGACTGGATATTACGTCTAGACAGGCGATTGAAGGTGGTTTGGCTCTGACCCGCGAAAACGGCTCCGGTAGCCGGATCAGGAGAGAAGATATTCTTGAAACCGCAGCCCACATTGGCCTGCGACAGCGCTTCAATCGACTCACAATATCATTGAGAGGCGAAGTGCTCGATCACGAAGATCAGAATTCCAGTTCCAATGATTACCAGGAGATCGGTGGACGACTGACAGGGAATTATGAACTCAGATCCGGTTACGCTCTGGGGATCGAGACGAATTTTCACCGGCGAAATGATAAGATAGTTCCAGGCTCAGGCGGAAATCGATCACGAGCCAAATTTACCAGCATTCTTGCTGGTATCGATATCGTTAATGAGAAGCCCGTGCAGGGCAGCTTTCGGGCTGGGTATGGCTGGAGTGAGGATACAGATCCCTCGGCAGGTAAACTCGAGGGTATTGTCGTCGAGGGGAATCTAACATGGCGGCCGACAAGGTTGACGATGCTGCAGTTGGCTGGCAGCACGGAAATATCCGGAACCAGCGACCCTTCGAACGGGACATCGATGGACTATTTACTAACGCTGAATTTAGATCATGCATTAACGCGCCACTTTCTGCTATCTGCTAATGTTGAAAGTGAATTTAACCGTTATCGGGACACCGGCAATATGGACCGCACATTGACCTATACGCTTGCCGGAGAATATGAACTGAATCGGCGGCTGGCTATTGTGGGAACAGCCAGCCACAAGACATTTAACTCAATTGACGGCCTCGGGGATTACCGTGAAAATCAACTTTCCCTGGCCATGCGAGTGAAACAATAGATTCATTATGCAACTGACGTCGTCTGATCATCGGAAGAGGAAGAAAATGAACATCTTAGTGACAGGGGGGGCCGGATACATTGGCAGTCATATGGTCTATGAATTGCTTGATCAAGGGCTGAGCCCCGTCGTTCTTGACAATTTGACGACCGGCAACAGAGAGCTTGTTCCCGGCAATGTTCCATTCGTGCTCGGCGACATCGGAGATCCCCAATGCGTTGAGGACCTCCTGACCACAAACAACATTGAGGCAATCGTCCATTTCGCGGGATCGATCGTCGTGCCGGAAAGCGTCGCCGATCCGCTTAAATATTATCTGAACAATACCGTCCGATCCCGCTCACTGATCGAGAGTGCCGTTAAGTGCGGCGTACGGAATTTTATTTTCTCCTCTACTGCCGCTGTCTACGGCATGCCGGAGGAAAATCCGGTTGACGAAACCGCTTCATTGAAACCTATTTCCCCTTATGGGGCATCAAAAATGATGACGGAATTGATGCTGTCGGATGTAGAGAAAGCACACGATTTGAATTACACGGCGCTCCGGTACTTCAATGTAGCAGGTGCAGATCCCCAGGGTCGGACAGGGCAATCGACCCCCAATGCCACGCATCTAATTAAGGTGGCCTCCCAGGTCGCGCTGGGACAACGACCCTATCTGGGAATATTTGGGACGGATTATGAAACAGAGGATGGGACCTGTATTCGTGACTATATTCACGTTTCCGATCTTGCTCACTTCCATTTCCTGGCCTTGAAAAAACTTGGGCAGGGAGGCGGTGCATCCGTTTACAATTGTGGTTATGGTCATGGCCAAAGCGTGCAGCAGGTTGTCGATGCGGTAAAGAGAATTTCCGGTGTGGATTTCGAGGTCCGTCTTTCACCGCGTCGACCGGGAGATCCGGCCGCGCTGGTCGCCAGGTCGGGAAAAATTCAGCAGGACATGAACTGGATGCCGCGGTACAGGGATTTGGATGCGATTGTATCATCCGCCTTCGCCTGGGAGAAAAGCCTCCTGGAAGCAAAAGAAGCCGTTCCTTCCTGAGACCGGGATCCTGCCGGCAATATTATCAGCAATCCCGCTTCCCATGGTGACTATTGAGCAGACACAAACATCATACAACTTGACTTGCAGCTTCTGGCTAATCACACTGAGCCCAATTACTTACATGGAAACAGTTCAAAAATGGGTATGCAATGCTGGACAGGATAAATGAAAATGAATTGCGGTCGGTCAAATATTTCCGGGCCAAGGTTGACAACAGGGTGCTTGCGATTTACATCAAAGCCGATTTCGACGAGTTTGAGAAGTTTCCTCCCTACATCGAATCGGAAGAGGAAATCCAGCATCTGAAAGAAGCTTATAAAGGCACGGATCCGGAAACCGAAAGACGGACGAAGGCTCATATCACCGATGATGACTGGCCGCTCCAAGTGATCATGCTAAACCGTCAACCCGGTGGTACGACAACCCCTCATTATCATATTCCAGAAATTCCCTTGCCTGATCTGCCGACACGTCACCAAATTCTGCTGGGTCAAAGCGGACGGGCCAGAGTAAAAATTCTCACCAAAGAGGGACATGATCACGGCGATGTTTTCCTGGAACCCGGTGATCTCGTTTTGATGCTGGAAGGCCATGAAATCGAATTCCTGGAACCCAACACGCGCCTCATAGAAATTAAGCAGGGGCCGTTCCCGGTGACCGATGAAGCCGACAAGATAAATATCGAAACTGTCATTCCAGCTGAATAACCGTTGGCAATAGGGGTTCGACGGAACTTTTACCTGCTCAACATTTCTTTGGATCGTGTCGCACACCTCTGACATTCCTGACGAGGTGTGACGAGACGCGCCAGACTTATTTGGCTTGGGCGGTTGCTGAATTCTGAGCGAGTTTAAGAAAGTTTGTGTAGCCGGATACAATATCCGTAAACAGTGCTCGCGCTGAATATTGAATGCCATTTTCTGTCAGTCTGACATGGTCGGGTAGAGCCATGGCAGGCGCGTTATGAACCCATTGATGTATTCCGCAATTGCCTTGCATAAGCTTTGACCAGTCCCAGAAATAGGCGCCGGACTTTGCCGCGGCAAGAAGCTGCGCGCTCCGGACATATTGCAGGTTGGGAGGAGCATGCCATCGGTTCAGGCGTTGATCTTTCCGGGCCTTAAGAGCCCCGTAATTAGCCTGTTCGTCGTTGCTGAGTGCCCTGCAGGCCCGGTCTGCGAGTTCGGAACCTTGAGATGCATGTTTGGGTATGCGATTGAGGTCACGCATACCGATCACGATGACAGAACTTTCCGGCGTCAGCGTCGAAAGTGTCGAAACGGTTTTGATCAGGGCCTGACTGTACTTCTGAACATTCAGCTTGTCGTCCCGGCTCTCATTGAGTCCATAATTCAGGACAATAAGATCAGGTTTGAGCAGATCAAGCTCATATTTCAGCAGGGACAAATCCCAGCGATTATGGATGAGTTCCGCCCTTGCTTTGGGCATACCCAGGCTGACATATCGAACGCCAGGCCTTTCCTCACCAATGGACCAGGAGGATATGGACACCGGCCTGTCGCTGAGAGATCTGACGGTAAGCTTCGTTCCCCGGGCAACAAGGCGGACCCGTTTCAGTTGCTTGGTGGGTGTCCGCAGTGAAACGCGCTTGTTGGCCCTGTCATTTCCGGAAATTTCCAGGGATACTTCGCCACGATCCGGGCCCGTGAGAAATACAGCTTCTGCCCAGGTAAAGGGTTGCTCCAGACTTTCCAGATTTAAGCTCGAACCTTGTGTTAGCGTGTGTTTGACGACACCGGCAAATCCAAAGTGACCCTTGTCGCCGGTGACTGAACTCGCCGTTCGCCAGACACCCTGTTCGGTGATGCGCACACCACGGGCCCTGTAAAGCGGATAGGCCAGGCCGGGAGCCAGCATTCCGCGTCCTGCATCACCAAATCTTTCCTGAAACATTTTTCGCAGATTGCCGGCAAACCTGTCCATGGAGATTTGATCGTCCCCAATGTGCAGAACGGTCACCGGGCGTGAGCGCGTGCCCGTTTCAATTCCGGCGAGAGCCCGGTAAAAATTGGCAAGTGATTTTGTCTTGGGCAATGATTGTTTGCGCGCCTGCGATAAGGAAACTTCATCCAGTAACAGGGGTTGATCGGGAGAGGCTGCCGAGAGTTTGGATTGATGCAAAGTACCGGCGGAGATATTGGCTACAATCCGGTTCGATTTTTTGTCATCACTTGAGACCGGACTTTTAGCAGAAGGGCTGCCGGCTTGATCGGCGACATCCAGCCTGGCTGTTTTCTTTGTCCGGTTAACGACGGGGCCGGAAGAGTTTCCTGAACTTAGATTGCTGAATATTGATTCAAAAAGAGCCGCGGCGGAATCCGAAAAAGAAGACACCGCAAGCTGTCCGCTACTTTTCGACTGACTATCTCCGGTTTCAGGAAAACATCCTGATAAACCAATGGCAAAACTTATGGGAAGAATTATTGCCCCTAATTTACCCCTTGCCGAGCCTGCTAACCTTCGGCCAACTTTTATACGCATACGATTTAACACCCACTTTATTGTTTTTTGTACGTATGTTGTTTTGTACGTATGTTGAATGTAAAAACTGCTCTTAAATTCTATAGATCCCTAATTCGATACTCCGGATTTCTCAGCCTTGTTGTCTAGCTGCGATTTCACTAGTTTCGGATCTTTTTCACGGGCCCCTGCCTCATCCCAGGAAAAATCATCCGCACGTCCTTTTTTAGCTTGAAGCGCATCCCCTTTTACAAGAACTTTATAATACGGAGACTGCGTAATTGGAACGCGTTGTTTGGCATTTTTAAGGCCAATGTTGCTATTTTGAGATATCGTCGCCAAGGCTGTGAGTTCCCGGTCGATATCATTGGCAATAATGGCGTTATTCTGCGCAAAATTTAAACCGCGTCGTTGGTTGATATTCGACAGAACCGTCGAAGACAGCGTAGGTCGAACGATGTCGATACCGTTGATCGTCGTAATATTCTTGTCGCCTTTGTCTTTCTTCTTCTGGTCAGATTTGCCAAATCCGAAAAAATTGGTTTTCTTTTTGGCATTTCGCCTTGAATTCTCGACTTTTTTGGCATTGGACAGTGCCACGGCCTGACGCAACAGGCGTTCCTGTTCCTTTTCGTCACCTGCCAGCGGAATATTGCGCTCGCTTCGAGCAATGGCCAGATCCCTGCGGATTTCTCTTTCCACAAAGTGGGCGAGTTTGCGATTTCCCCGGAGTGTGAAGTGAATGCCATCATCAGCACGAATGCGGCGAACCTTACCGGTTAGATCCGGTCCAAAAGCATTGAACCGCCCATACTGGTCGGCAAAGCCATTCCAGGTATCAACAAATTTGATGCCGTTCAGGAATGCCTTTTCCCGGAAAACTTCATTAAGGGTCTGGGCCCGCATATTATCCTTGGCCCGGCGCATGATCGGCAGACCCACCCAGTAGATAGCAACTTTGCTTTTCTTGATGGTCTTCATCAGTCGGTCCACGCGCTGACCGTAGATCGATTTCCACGAGTCCGATCCGAAACGGATGCGTTCCCGTCCCCGACGCAGGCCGGTTCGATCGTTCAGTCCCATCATAATGACGGCTATATCATTGGTCTGTTTTTTAAAGTTATTTTGAAGGTTGGCCGCCCAGTTAAAGCGTCGAGACCGGTACATGCTTGCACCGTAACTGATTTCCTTGCGCACGTTGACGCGGCGGTCGGTATCAAATGCGACACCCAGTCCCGAAGCCACACCTTCGGCCAGGGAGTCGCCGAAAACCGTCAGTTGATATTGATCATTGTCAGGAAAGGCTGTGACGTAGGTTCGCGACAAATCTGACAGAGCTTGAGCCAACGCTCCGCTGCTGCCCAAGCCCAGGACCAGCAGGAAAGTGACGATCTGAATATTTTTGATTCTGGAAACCAAAAGGATTGCTCTGGGTCTGAATTCGGATGTCAGTGGCGATAAATTCCAAGCCTGATAGTAAACCGGGAATTCTGCAAAAACCAGACTTCTTTCGGGGTCGTGATAAAAAATATTTGTATATAAAAATCAATATATTACAGGCGTTGCTTATAATGCCAGCTAGCGCCGAACAGTCTCGAAAAATGACTTCATTCCGTGTCAATTTTGAGGGGTTGAAAATTTCTGTAGCGAATTGAGCCACTTATCCCGGATTATCCTTCGTTTCTCATAAATTCAAGGATACGGGCGCTGGGATATCCATCCGCGGGCAGTCCATTTTTGCGCTGGTAGCGCTGCAAAGCCGCCTTTGTCCGATTTCCGATCTTACCGTCGATAGTTCCAATTTTATATCCGAGTGCCTTGAGGCGTATCTGTAGTTCCTTCCGTCCTGCTTTGTTGGTGATCGGAATATCTTCCAGGGGCCAGGGTGTTGCGAACTCCGGCAATCCCCTCAGCCGGTCCGCCAGATGACCGACGGCCAGGGCATAGGCAACGGCATTGTTGTAGCGCAGAATAGCCCGGAAATTTTTTAGAACAAGAAAGGCCGGTCCATTGGCGCCGCTGGGAACAATCAGGGTTGCGACATCTCGGGATCGGGGAAATCCTTTCCCGCGGACGCGACGCACTCCCAGTCGCATCCAGTCGCGAATGGATTTTGCGCGCGAGCGTCCGACTTCTGAATAATTAAATCCCTTTGGCAGTCGGACTTCATAACCCCATGTTTTTCCGGGTTCCCACTTCGAACGTCGCAAATAGTTGGCAGCCGAACCCAGAGCGTCTGCTTCGGTTGTCCAGACATCGCGTTTTTTGTCGCCGTCAAAATCGACCGCATACAATTCGTAAGTCGTGGGGATGAACTGGGTATGTCCCATGGCACCGGCCCAGGAACCGAGCATATTGTCCGGCGATACGTCTCCCTTTTGCAGAATTTTAAGGGCGGCAATGAGTTGGGAACGCCCATAGCGTTGACGCCTCCCCTGATAAGATAAGGTCGCGAGCGCCTGGATGACATTGTGCCGTCCGGCAAAAGATCCGTAGTTGGATTCCAGTCCCCAGATAGCAACCAGAATATGCCGGTCGACGCCGTAAACGGCTTCAATGGCATCGAGTATGCCGGATCGGGATTCGAGCATCTCCTTGCCTCTGGAAATACGCTGCTCATTGAGGCGAGTGTCGATATAGTTCCATATTGGTTTAACAAATTCCGGCTGTGTATCGTTTAACTTCAGCACTTTGGGATCAGGAGTCAAACCGGCAAATGCCCGTTTATATGTACCAGCGCGAATACCGCGCTTGCGGGCCTGGGGCCAGAACTCGGAAATAAAACGCTGAAAATTTTTGTTCTCGACCTGCACCGTAACCCCGGTCTGGGCACCGGCCGGACCAGGCAGGGCGACAAACAGGCTCAGCATCGTGAACGCGATACCCCTTATGATTTCGGATTTTTTACCGACACAAAATTGAGAGCGAGTTTTGGGGCACATGAACATGGGGGCTTCTGTCTGCAAAAGTGATCGAATCGACAAATGTTTTAGCATATTTAAAAAATTATTCAGCAACAGGAGCCGCCTCTTTGCTCTCAGCCATTCGATTTCAGGATGGTATTGAATAACTTACGTGTCGGAAAACAGGTGACATCCAGCTTGTTCCGGCGCTGATATTTTCCAACGGCAACCCGGGTCAGGGGGCCGATGATCCCGTCAATTTTGCCAACCGAAAATCCCATGGTCGTGAGTTGCCGCTGCATCTGACGCACTTCGTCGCGCGAGAAGGCGGCGACCGTCGGCCATTTGGATTCAAATGCACCGCCTCCCTGAATGCGGTCTGCCAGGTTGCCAACATAAAGCGCGTAGAGATTGGAAAAGTTATAAGTCTTGAGCACGAAGAAATTGTCGAGCACGAGAAAGGCCGGTCCCTTGTGTCCTGTCGGCGTCAACAGGACTGCTTCCATGTCCAGCCTGTCGGAAGGGAAATCACGACCGAAAGATCGAACAAGTTCCAGGTCTTTCCACTTGCTGAGTGGGCGCCGGTTTTCCGGACCTTCTAGCGTGCAGTCAAAGCCTGCGGGCCGGCGAACCTCGTACCCCCATGTCACGCCGGATTGCCAGCCATTGACTTTCAGGGCATTGCCGGCGGAAGCCAGAGCGTCGGGGACAGAACTCCAGATATTCGCACGGCCGTCACCGTCGAAATCGATCGCATAATCCGTGAAGTCCGAAGGCAGAAACTGAGTGAATCCCATGGCACCCGCCCAGGAACTGCGCATCTGGGATCGCGCCGCATGGCCTTCGTCAAGAATTTTGAGGGCGAGCATGAGCTGGGGATGAAAATAGGATTTCCGATTCCCCATAAATGCCTGGGTCGCGAGGGCCTGAAAAACATCGTGGCGCATACGGTAGGAACCAAAGGCGGTTTCCCGTCCCCAGATGGCGAGAACAATCTCCGCTTCAACCCCAAGGCGATTTTCAATCTCATCCATTGTCTGTTTGATTTCAGACCATTTGCGTTTGCCCGTCGCGGTCAGACTGTTCAGGCGTTTTTCCGGAAAATACCGGCCCGGACGGTCAAACTCCGGTTGGCGGCGCTTTTTTTTGCGGGTCGATTTCTGAGAGTCGCGTCCGGGAATAGACAGGTCAGGCAAAGACCAGTCCAGTTTGATCGTTGCAAAGGCGGACTTGATTGTCTTTTCCGATATACCCTGTGCAAGCGCATCGGTACGAACCGTGTCCAGGAAGGCGGTGAAGTCTCTTTCTATGGCCTGCCTGTCCTGTGCTGAAACCAGCGGGATTCCGGACAGGAATAAAGATGACAACATCAGAACCATGGCCACAAGCCGGAGCGGCAAATGCACCCTCAGGCGCATCCCTGCGATGTCGGAATCCCGGTCCATGCGTTGCAAAATAACGCCTCGAATGTTCAATCAAAATCGGTCATCGCCTATGCGACGATGCTCAGAAACTTTCTGATGAATTTCGATATATCAGAATTTAGGCAATTTTTGCAGTCGCAAATCAGGAAACGGAAAGTGAGGCCCGTAATGTGAAGGTCCCCTACGCGGCGATACAGCCTCCGCAATCGAGACCGCACCATGTTTTTTCAATGTCCTGGATCAGAGCCGTCTATTCAGGCTCACCATTTCCATGTGCCGCCGACGGTACCGGCAATTGTTCTGTTTTCATTGTCGCCTGAGCGGCCTTCGAGATGGGCATTGAAGGAGAAGCTCGTTCCGACTTCCGCCTCGAAGCGCAGACCGGCGAACGCGGTATTTT
Organism: Methyloligellaceae bacterium; assembly: GCA_051009705.1. GTDB lineage: Bacteria > Pseudomonadota > Alphaproteobacteria > Rhizobiales > CAYWUX01 > JANQOC01. The sequence continues at coordinate 14,275 of JBPCWG010000201.1, forward strand.
CCTCCGTGTCTTCATTGATCGTTATGCCTGTGCCTTCATTGCCGAATTCAACTTCGCGCGTTCCGCCTTTGAGGACATAACGGTTCTCCATCCCCACATAAGGCGTGAGCCAGCTCCGCAAACCGGTTACACCCAGAAACGGAAAGGGTCGCGCTAGTTCCGTCCGGATCTGGACGAGATGCGTGTCCCCTCCCTTGAAAGTCAGTCCCAGTCCCTGGTCAGAGAATTCGTTGTCGTCGTTGAACTGAACCGCGTAGCGGCCGCGAAGGCTGACCTCAAGTCCTAAAGCGGGGAGGACTTGGGTCAGCCCGATCTCCGGAGCCAGGAACCACCCCTCGCTCTGGCTTCGGATATTCTCATAGCCGTTATCTCTGAGATTATTTAATAGGGTCAGATCGTAATTTCCGTCATTATATCCAGCGGTCATCACCATATCGAAGGATGAATGTGCTGTTTTGAATCGGCCATAGAGCCCGAACAGCAGACTGTCGGTGACTTCTTTCATTCCCGTCCCGTCAATCCGGTGTTCGACAGCGGCAGCTGCAAAATATCCACCGGCGATGGTTTGAGCGTTGATGGCGGCGTCAATGCCGCTGATCAGCCCCCCGACCATATGGGCGGTTGCCGGTTGTTGGCCTCGAGCGCCCATCTCCCGGTAGGTTGCAAACCCATCGGCCCAGATTGTTGCCCCGCTATTTTGGGGCCAGCTTCGGTTCCGGGTCCGATTGTGCAAATGCGAAAAGACCGCGTCGCTGACACCTGAAGTCAATTCAAAAAGCGGTGTCGTTGTATGAGGTACGACACTATCGTCAATGACGAGAAGGGTCACTGTTCCGTCCTGATTGTCGAATGATTGGTATCCAACACTTTCGATGTCGAGAGTTTCCGGCAATTTGTCGAATGTATAGCGGAGGTTGAGCCCCTTGCGCACGGTCAGCCGATCCTGTACGAGACCGAAATTGATACCGCCAATGATCAGATTTCCGGGGCGCAGTTCCAGATGGTCGTTGCCCTGATTTACCGGTACATCCGTGTCCAGGTCCGGAACAAAATCCCATCGGTCACGGAAATCTATGGCTGTTCCGGCCCCACCGGATCCGGAACGAATAATGCCGGCATTTATAATTTCGGCATCTTTCGCGAGTCTATGGTCGAATTCAACCGCCGAGACGCGTTCCCGGTTTGGAGACTCATCTCTTGTTTCTATTATGCCGGTATTGAATATCCAACCCGAGTCTGCAGCAATCCCGTTCTCGCCACCCGATATGAAACCGGCATTCACGATATTTATTTCTTGTCCATTGATGGCTTCTCTGCCTCCTGTTATTTCACCGGATTGCAAATTTTCCAGCCCAATGAAATCGTCGAGATTGCGTGCATAAGTCCTCCCATCGATACCAGAATCCGTTGTGCCGTGTATGCGGCCGGAATTGATCACTGTGCCGTGAGCGATCGCCATTCCGTTTTCTGTGCCGGCAATTTCTCCTGAATTTTCAATCTGAACATCGGGAACGACAATGGCAGTTGCTCCGGAGCTGATGAAGCCCTGATTATTCAATTCCAGATTGCCATTCCCCTGGATTACATCATCTGGTCCGGTAATACGGCCGGTCGCACGGTTTTCGATTCGAAACGGCAAATCCAATGATTCTTCGGGAAAAAAGTGGATTGTGACATCATTTGTTGATGAAATCAGACCTGAGTTAACTATATTAATTCCATTTTTTTCATCATCAAGATCTCCCGACGATTGAGCCCAGAAGATGGCGTGATCTCTAGAGGTGATCGTTCCGCTGTTCTCCAGCCAAAAAAATCCTCCATCCAAATTGAAGGCACTACCGCTGCTGCGGATTGTTCCTCTGTTATCGAGAGTTGTTCGGGATCCTATAAATGTCTGGAGTAATGGTTCGATATATTCTGCTTTTTCTATGAGACCGTTATTGACAATATTTACACTACCGAGACTCAATAAAGGGGTGAAATCACTACGGTTGTCAAATATCGCTCCTCCCTCGTCAACTGTGAGTTTGCCCGATCCTTCCAAGGTGAAACCTGGCACAGTTTCTCCAGAGAAAACATGCCAGAGGTTGAATATACCATAAGCATTCTGGTCAGTTATTTGCGCATTTGCTGATTGCGAATTGCCATACGAAACAAACAGCAAAAGAATAGAAGTGATGGCGGTTGTGCGGAAGATTTCCAAGACTATTCTCGTAAATTCTTGAAGTATTGTTCGAATTTTTGAATGACGCATGAACATGAACTTCCGTCCTTAATTTGGGTCCACAACTGTGATGCTGCGGACCCATTTACTTGTATAATTTTAGTTTTATTGAAATAATATTCATTATTATTCGATAAAACGATACATTATCCGATAACTATAATCATATTACTTATGTAAATTATATGATATTTGAGTAACTCTAAGTGTTAAATTTTGTATTCTTCTTTATTACTGTGGTAATGAAATGGTTACACGCTTCCCCCTAGATGAAGGACAGTGTTTTTAAAGCCGGGGGCAATAATTGAGAGAGGCATCGAGTGACGAAATTGCGCAACACTCTGCGCTGTCTCAGAGGTCATGGTGCCAATTTCAAGTTTGTTTTTCCACAGGTCTGAACAAGGATGTGGATTGCGGGAACATGTTCAAGACACGTGGTTTTTTCCACCTTTTTCTCCACAATTTGCAAACTTAAGGGGAACAGGTTTTGCAGACTCTGGTCCCTTTGGATGATCTTGATCATACTGGTGTCGGATATGATTCGGTGGGGGTGATTCATGGAAAAAGAGAGAGTGCGACTGGCATCCATTGCAAAAGATGGAACCCGAACAGAATACACGCGTGATAAATCTGGTCCTCAAACCGGACAAAATACCAAACTTGTGGTTCACCGGCCTAGCATCCTTACAGAAGGTGTAACAATCGTCGGCGATATTTCGTCCATGGATGAAGTGACGATCCACGGTAAGGTCGTCGGTGATGTTGATTGCACAAGGATCGTTGTCGGAGAGACCGGTTCGATCAAAGGCGAACTATCCGGTGAAGAACTCAGCATTTCCGGTTCCATTGACGGCACGGTCCGGGGCGAGTGGGTTGAGCTGAAGAAATCCGCGGATGTCAACGGTGATATCCACCACCACTATGTGGCGATGGAAGCCGGGACGGAATATACCGGCAAACTGCAGCGTCATATCGCTGGCAGTCGCTCCAAATAAGTGTTGGAGTGAATTCCAGAGCACGCAATATCCCGGATTTGAAAACTTTGCCGATGCCCGACTGTAAATAGAATCCTGTTCGGATTCATTCGTTCGGGTAGAGCCTTTCACCTGCTTCTCCAAAGAAACAGAGGTGCTCTACGTTTGCGGAAAGCGTGACTTCTTCTCCCGTTTCTGCACGTCCGGTCTCCGGATTTTGCCGCACTGTTATTGCCCGTCCCGATTGGGTGGTCAAATGGACAAGGGTTTCCGCGCCCAATGGTTCTACAAATCCGACTTTCCCGCGCAACCGAACGGCATTTGCGTTGAGAACATCGGAGTTTTCGAAGTGCAATTGTTCCGGGCGAATTCCTACCGACACATTCTTCTGTGAAATGCGGCGAACAAGGTCGTCCAATGTGTCACTTTTCTCAAGGGTGTCAGGGGCAAGAAAATTCATTGGTGGCGAGCCAATAAATCCTCCGACAAATTCTGATTTGGGGTCGCCATAGACTTCGAGAGGCGCTCCGATCTGTTCTGCAACACCCTGGTTCATGACAATCATGCGATCGGCCAGGGTCATCGCTTCCACCTGGTCATGGGTAACATAAAGAGCTGTTGTCCCAAGTTTCTTTTGCAGCGCTTTGATCTCCAGTCGCATTTGCACCCTGAGCTTCGCGTCGAGATTGGACAGTGGTTCGTCGAAAAGAAAGACCGCCGGATCTCTGACTATGGCCCGGCCCATGGCTACGCGCTGGCGTTGGCCGCCGGAAAGCTGTCGCGGTTTGCGGGTCAGGAACTCTTCGAGCTGAAGGAGATTTGCTGCCTCTTGAACCCGCTCGGCAATCTCTGTTTTAGGTGTGCCCGCGATCTTCAAACCGTAGGCCATATTGTCAAAAACGTTCATGTGGGGGTATAGCGCGTAGTTCTGAAAAACCATCGCGATGTTACGTTCCATGGGTTCGCGCTCATTGACCCGGCTGCCATTGATGGCGATCTCGCCTTCGGTAATCGTCTCCAGTCCGGCCACCATGCGCAGAAGGGTTGATTTTCCGCAGCCGGAAGGGCCGACGATGACGATAAACTCACCATCATCGATATCGATATCGATACCGTGAATAACTTCGGTTTGACCAAATGATTTGCGGACAGATCTGATATTGAGCGTTGCCATGGGAAATTGCTTACTTCTCGCTTTCTATGAGGCCTTTGACGAACAAGTTCTGCATGAAGACTACGACGATAACAGGGGGCAGCAGCGCCAGGATCGATGTCGCCATGATCACCGGCCAGTTTGCAAAATCATCGCCTGATGGGAACATCTGCTTTATTCCCATTACGATGGTGTTCATCTCCGGGTCTGTCGTAATCAGAAGCGGCCACAGATACTGGTTCCAGCCATAGATGAACAAAATCACAAACAGGGCGGCAATATTCGTGCGTGACATGGGAATAAGAATGTCGATGAAAAATCGCATGGGACCGGCTCCATCAACGCGTGCCGCCTCAGCCAGTTCATCGGGGACGGTCAGGAAAAACTGTCGAAACAGGAAGGTGGCTGTCGCTGATGCGATCAGGGGAAAAATTAGTCCGGTGTAACTGTTCAGCATATTGAACTGGGCAACGACTTCAAAGGTGGGAACGATACGAACTTCCACGGGTAACATGAGGGTTAAGAAGATCAGCCAGAAAAATGTCTGCCGGAACGGGAATCGGAAATAAACAATTGCGAATGCCGAAAGGAGGGAAATCACTATTTTGCCGATCGCAATGCCCAGGGCCATGACCGTGGAATTTACCAGCATTCGCCAGACCGGTGCATTGATACCCGCGGCAAGAGCGGACCAGTAATTTTCAATGAAATGGGGTCCTGGAATTAGCGGCATGGGCGGTTGGATAAGGTCATCCTGCGTCACCGTCGAGGCCACAAAAGCCAGATAGATGGGAAAGCAAACCACGGCAATACCAATAATAAGACCGAGGTGGCTCAGCCAGATACCAATCCCGCGTTTTTCAACCATGCGCGCCATCAGTAATGCACCCGTCTTTCTATATAGCGAAACTGGATCACCGTCAGGATGCTGACAACCACAAGCAAAACCACCGATTGAGCTGCCGAGGAACCCAGGTCCTGGCCAACAAATCCGTCAGAGAATACTTTGTAGACAAGGATTGTTGTCGCCTGCTGCGGACCGCCTGACGTTATCGTATGTATGACACCGAAGGTTTCGAAGAAGGAGTAGACCACATTCACTACGAGCAGAAAGAATGTGGTTGGCGACAGCAAAGGAAATATGATGGTCCAGAACCGCCTCCAGAATCGCGCCCCGTCAATCGCGGCGGCTTCGATAACGCTCTGGGGTATCGCCTGAAGACCTGCCAGAAAAAACAGGAAGTTGTAACTGATACGCCCCCAGCTTGAAGCGATGACAACGAGTCCCATGGCTTCATTTGGGTTGAGCACATGATTCCAGTTGTAGCCCAGAATACCCAGATACCAGCTCGCAAGACCGACATTCGGATTGAACATGAAGAGCCAGAGCACTCCGGCTACCGCGGGGGCAACTGCATAGGGCCAGATCAGCAATGTTCGATAGGTCGTGGCACCCTTTATGACGCGGTCGGCAAGAACCGCCAGCCAAAGGGCCAGGGCCATGGACACGAGGGTGACCAGACCAGAAAATATGGCGGTCGTTTTAAATGATGTGAGATAGAGCGGATCGGCAAAAAGAAACAGAAAATTGTCGACCCCGACGAATTGCGTTTTCAATCCAAAGGGATCGGGAATAAAAGCGGATTGATAAATGGCCTGACCGGCGGGCCAAAAAAAGAATACGAGTGTCACAAGCAATTGCGGAAAGAGCAGAAGGAGAGGGAGGGTCCACCCTTTAAATGTAACGCGCTTTTCCATACACAAAAATACAATCGTCAGCGATCACAGAACCGCAGTAAAGCCGGGGACAGTTCTGTCCCCGACAAAATTAATCTGATTACTTGTTGGCTTTTTCAAATCGTCGAAGCAGGATATTGCCGCGTTTGACGGCATTATCGAGAGCCGCTTGTGCAGTTTTATCCCCCGACCAGACGGCTTCGAGTTCTTCGTCGATGATCCCGCGGATCTGATCAAAACTGCCCAGTCGCAAACCTTTTGAATTCGCCGTTGGCGCTTTGCCCGTCATCTGAACGATCGCAATATCCGTTCCGGGATTCTTGCTGTAGAAGCCTTCGCTCTTTGTTTGCTCAAAAGCTTTCATCGTGATCGGCAGGTAACCGGTGTTCTGGTGCCAGGAAGCCTGAATATTGGAAGACGACAGGAAATTGAGGAACTGGGCTATACCCTTGTATTCCTCGGGCTTGTGACCGGCCATGATCCACAGGGAAGCGCCACCGATGATTGTATTTTGGGGAGCCCCTTTGGCTTCACTCCAATAGGGCAGCGGCCGAATTTCAAAATCAAATTTCGCTTCCGCTTTCACGCCCGCGTAACCCGCCGAGGATTCCGTAAAGAATGCACACTTTCCGCCACGGAAATTAGCACCACCTTCATTGCGGCGTCCGGCATAGATGAACTTGCCATCTTTGGCCCAGTTGCCCATGGTTTGAATATGCTTGACCTGGATAGGGCCGTTGAATGCAAGTTCGGTATCGAGCGCTGTGAACCCGTTGTCCTTCGATGCAAAGGGGATGTCATGATAGGCCGAGAAATTCTCCAGATGAACCCAGCTTTGCCAGGCCGTCGTCATAGGGCACTGGTGACCTGATGCTTTAAGCTTGTCCAACGCCGAACCCACCTTATCCCATGTGGTAAGATCCATGTTCGGATCGAGACCAGCTGATTTGAGGGCGTCCCGGTTCACATACAGGACAGGGGTTGATGAGTTGTATGGAAGGGACAGCATCTGACCTTGGGGCGTTGTGTAATAGCCCTTCACGGCTGCCAGATATACGCTGGAATCAAATGAAAGACCCGAGTCTTTCATAACTTCATAGACCGGCTTGATAGCCCCCTTGGCGGACATCATCGTCGCCGTCCCAACTTCAAAAACCTGAATAATATGAGGTTGCTGCTTGGCCCGGAACGCTGCAATTCCTGCATTCAGTGTCTCTGAATAATTGCCTTTGTGAGACTCAATGACCTTGTAGTCGGATTGCGATTCATTAAATTGTTTGACTTGCTCCTTCAAAAGTTCCCCAAGACGCCCGGTAAAGGCATGCCACCACTGAATTTCGGTGGCCGCAAAAGCCATGGTTGAGGTGAACGTTGTCGAGGCAAGAACAAATACTGCCAGTAGACCTCTGATTTTCATAACAATCCTCCTAGAATTCCTTACCAGTCCAAGGGAAGTAAATTTTGAGCGTAACTCTCAACCCTGGATGTGAATGATATTGCATATCCAAGAAATTTGAAAGATTTGCAACAGAATATCTGCGCATGCAGCACAGATACCAATCTTGGAATGAAGGAATGACAGGATGACGACTGTCTGAACAGTCCTGTCTAGCTCAACGATGTGAATTTCAATGGGGAGTTGCCGTAGCTGTTTTCAGCGGTGGCAGCGATCCCGGGCTTGAGGCGGGTCCAGGGAGAGGTGAACAATACGCCCAGGAGATTCTCTTTCTGCCAGACGACCTTGCAGGAAACCTGCATGCCATCATCAGGGATAATCAAGTCAAACGCATGCCCCACGGTGGCGTGATGATGGAGCCTCAAAAGCGCACCTTCACTGCTGTAGTTGCGCATCGTTACCGCCAGATTTGACCGGCCACGATCAAAGACGATCGATCCGATTTTTGAACCGGAGTTTCTGAACTGCTGCCGCATCTGGAACGCAAGACCCCTGCTGGAAAAAAAAAGACCCTCGCGCACCACCCCGACGGTCTCTCAGTTTTATTTCCAAATTTTTAGTATCGAAGAAATATAGGCTAGGGGAATTTGATGAATATCCGGCTAATAAACACGGTTAATTTAGTCTGAATTCGTCTATCGGAACGGGATTTGTCGTTGGACACATTTTAGTCCGAGACGGCTTTTGTTGGGAAATATTGTTTAATATCAGCAGCTTGTTCTGCCGCATCTTTTTGGTACCACATTTGAATGAATGCGGTTGGGATGTCTGTGCCCATGATGAAATTGGTGATATGATTCGCTCAACGGAGGTTGGAAGATTGCGAATATTTGGAATTAATCTAACGATCGTGTTTGCCGCAGTGATCTTCTGGGCAGGCTTTGGGCAAAGCCAGTTCGCCTCGGCAGCCAAGATTACCTACAAGCATGGAAAGAATGCCCAGCCCTTTCGTATCTGGATTACCGGGACCATAAAAAAAGGCGATGGTGCGCGTTTCCTGAAAATCACCGAGGAACAGTATTTTCGATCCGGCTATCAGGGTAAGCCGGTGGTCTATCTGAATTCTCGCGGCGGCAGTGTGCATGAAGCCTTAAAAATCGGCATTCTTATCCGCACATTCGGTATGCAAACCTACATTGATCATCGCAAGGTCTGTTACAGCGCCTGTTCGATGATTTTCGTCGCTGGTTATGATCTTTTCAATGAGATTCCCAACCGTGTAAAAAGTCGCTCCGGTCGATTGGGTGTTCATCGGCCCCATGATCGGGTCAAGGGACGCATCATCGACAGTCTGAAAGTCGAAGAGTCGGAATGGTTGCGACAATATCTCGATACCATGAATGCGGGTAACAATTTGTTCCAGCTGACCATTAATACTTCACCCAAGCGGATTCGAATTATCAAAAACCGGGAACTCGCAACAATGGGCGCTTATGCTCTGAAGGACAGACGCGGAAGATTGAGGATGGTGCCGCCTGCTGAATTTGTGCCTCTTCCTGTCAGGCGTGACGGTATAGAAAACAATAACAAGATACCCCGAAGTTTCTGGAGTTTCGATCCCTAGATCAATTGCATCAGGCATTCGCCCCGACTCTTCCACTCTCCCGCGGCCAAAATTTAATTCTCTAGAAACCCTCATCGAAGGCAGCCACCGAGTTTGGAAGCCCGTGGCCCGGCTTGTTAATATTGTACTCATCTTGATCGGAAGAAATCCTGAGATAGCGGTCAGAAGGTCGCTTTGGAATAAAATCGGGCGTGCCAGTGGCATTGAGATTGCTTTGATATCCTCAAAATAGAAAATCGAGAGATAAGTATGATCATGCGCCTTGTTTACAAAATATTTACTGTAGTCATTCTGTCGATGACATGGAATGTTCAAGCTCATTCCGAAGATCAAATGCCGGTTAATTCAGGCATTGAAAATGAGGTGACGGTTGCCGAATTCGCAGGAAGAATATTTGGGAACCTGCAATCGGCCGTAAATAATTGCGATGGTATTTATCAGAGTTTCGGATCGGACACCGACCTTTCTCACTGGAAACGAAAATTTCCAAACGCCTTCGACCAGGGATTTGAAATTGGCTTTCGGGAAGGAACCCTATTTCTTTCACACAAGAGTGAGGCTGGCCAATTGCCTGCGGGATGCGATTACGTGCTGGATCTTTACGGCCCCGAGGGATCGATCTCTCCCGGACATCTGGTCACGTCGCTCTCGAATTACCGGAAGCGGTTAAAAACAAATGCGGGTCATTCCTAAAAATTCTGCAACTTTAAGTCTCGCAATTTACGCGATGATACTGCCGATAAGGAACAGCAAACAGGTAAACAAACCAATC
>JBPCWG010000202.1:0-2582 GCA_051009705.1 Methyloligellaceae bacterium
ACTGTCGGGAGTTTATCTTTAAACAATGTGAGGTCCGGAGCCGAGCGAATATCCAGTTCGATCCGGGTCAGTGCCTGCGGGTGCGATTCGGCAATTTCCTCAATATCCATGCCGCCTTCGCTGGAGAACAGGAGCAGGGGCCCCTTGCTGGCAGTATCATTGAGAATGGCGAGATAATATTCCTTCTCGATTCCCACCTGTTCTTCGATCAGGAGGGAGGCAACATCATGGTCTCCGATTTTCAGCTGCAGAATTCTCTCAGCCTCGGCTTTCGCCTCCTGTGGTGATGAAACGAGGGCAATCCCTCCGGCTTTGCCGCGCTTTCCTGTCGGCACCTGCGCCTTTATGACGGCCGCTCCAAGGGTCTCGACGATTTGTGCGGCTTCCACCGAAGATCGTGCAATTTTTCCTTTTGGCGTTTCAATGCCGGCGGCACGCAAGAGCGGTTTGGCCGCATGTTCTTCGAAATCCATATCTATTTGCCGTATTTTTCCCAGTGCGGTCCAAAAAGTTCTTCTTCAGTCGGTTTGTCCTCGGGGATCGTTTCAATCACATGGGAAATGTTCATGAAGCATTTGTAATTGAGATTGTCGGAAAATGAGTTTCCCTGCCAGGTGCCGCAGCCCATGGAGAGCGTAAAAGCCAGGCCGTTTTCGAAACTGCCACCATTGGCGAAAGTGTGGGCCTGATTGACGATAACCCGCACGACGTCCATTTCCCGTGCCAGCTCATGGGCCTTTTCTGGTTCTCCCGTATGCAGACCAACGGAATGACCTTTACCCTGATAGTCATAGATTTCTGCGGCAAGTTCCTTCGCATGGTCAAAATCCCGGGCCCGGTAAACTGTCAGCACCAGGGAGAGCTTTTCCCCCGAAAGGGGATGGTCCGGTCCTATTCCGGTTTCCTCGACCATGACGAATTTAATATCATCGCGCTCGCTTCCCAGGTCAAAAGAAGCTTTCAGAACGTTCATATCCTTGGCAATGAGATGTCGGTTCAGCTTATTGTCCTGCCAGAGGAGATTATTGATCCGCGTGCCTTCCTCTTTCGTCGCCAGATATCCCCCTGCATTCTCCAGTGCCTTAATCGCTTCATCGTAGATATCCCCGACAATGACAAGGGAGTTCTCGGACGAGCAAGAGGTTGAATTGTCGAAGATCTTTGACATCGTAATTTTTTCTGACGCATCCGCCAGATCCGCAGTCGAATCGATGATTACCGCCACGTTCCCCGCCCCAACACCGATTGCCGGAGTGCCGCTTGAATAGGCGCCGCGAACATTGTTCTGACTGCCGGTACAAACAATCAGATCCGCTTGTTTCATCAGCTCCGTTGTGACCTGACGGTTAATGGGTCGCGGTAATATCTGAACCAGATCCAGGGGAGCACCGATCTTTGAAAGTTCTTCCCGCATGCCTTCGACAGTCTGGTCAGTTGCGACCCAGGCTGATGGCGACGGGGCAATAATGATCGGATTGCCGCATTTTATGGCCATCATCGCCTTGTTAACCGGTGTCGCTGACGGATTGGTCGAGGGCGTGATCGCCGCGACAACACCTACCGGCTTGCCATATTTGACCAGTCCCTTTTCAGGTAAGCGTTCGATTACTCCCGTTGATTTGGCCCGCAGCAAGTCCCTAAGAGTTCCGAATGTTTTGCGCTGGTTCTTGATAATTTTACTCTCAACATTTCCAAGACCCGTCGTTTCAACGGCCAATTCGGCAAGATTGCGCGCATTTTCCGGCTTGTAGATTGACCAGGCCAGAGCTCGTACGGCCTCATCCAGTCGCGACTGGTCGTTGATTTCGAATTGATTCTGCGCCGCTTTTGCACGATTTATCAGTTCAGAAACGATGTCTTTTGGATCAATGGAGAGTTCTGATACGGATTTGTCAGAAATCGTTTGAGCCCTTTTCTCGGTGAGAGTCATGAAATCATCTTTCATAAAATGGGACATTGTATCCCATAATTGTCAATTTCAATTGACCTGTCAACTGTCCCCATGGCATGAATTTTTCAATTCGGACTTTGAATTCAACAACTAAATTCATTCCGGAACGATGCGATACTTTTGAACTTGCAAAAGGCAGATTATACTCGAGGTCTGAGAGCAACCGGGCGATAGGCTAGAATGTCAAATCCTACCACGAAAGCGAAAGAGCGGGGATCGGCTTTAGAAAAATCTATTCTCGTCCTGGAGGCCATTACAGAACAACCACAGGCCATTGGTCTTCCGGATATAACGTCGCGAGTGGATTTGCCCCGTCAAACTGTCCATCGAATTCTCTTGCAGCTGGAAGTACTCGGTCTGGTCATCCGTGATTCCACACGTGACAGATTTGCCGTGGGTCCGCGCTTGTCTTATCTCGCTCACTCGACGTTACGCTCAGCCAACCACGGTGTGCCCATCCGACAAATTCTCGCGCCTTTGGTCGAGGAATTAAACGAAACCTGTAATGTCGGTGTCCTCGACGGTATGGAATTCGTTTATCTGGAACGCATTGAATGTGACTGGCCCCTACGCATTCATTTGCAGGCCGGTAGTCGGGTGCCTGCGCATTGTACTGCCGGAGGCAAGCTGT
>JBPCWG010000203.1:0-25352 GCA_051009705.1 Methyloligellaceae bacterium
TTCCGATAATTGCCGACATGGAAGAGGTTCAGAATGGTTATCGGCGTCTCGGGCAACTCGCGGAGTCCGACGATCATATCATACCTGGCCATGATCCGCTTGTGCGTACGCTGTACCCTCGTCTTGAAGACAGGTCGGATCGGATTGTGGTCCTGCACAAGGAACCTCAATCGTGAACCGGATGGTACACGGCGAACATGGCTTCCGGAATGAAAACGAAAATTTTGCCCGGCTCTAGTGAGCCACCATCAGAATTTACAGGTTCGTATATTAATTGTTCTTCAATTGAAAATTCTTACCGGGACATCGAACAGTGTTTTGTTTCCGGGCTGTTGATTGAAAATTGTCCATGGCGTTTTGAGAGGCGGCCTTTTAAAGAATAACGGCCCCCGGAACCGGAGGCCGTTTCATTTAAATTTCTGAGATCCCTGACAAACGATAACGTCCTGGAATCTCTGGTTTCACCTGAAACTTGGACGAGTTTCGATGGATCCATTCAGGTGGATTTCGAGACGAGCACTACCCCCTAGAAATCCATCTTCAGCCGGGCTTTGGCCTCAAAATTATCTTCCTCTTCACCGGCGCCATGCTGCCATTCCATGTCGCCATAGAGACTCCAGGCGTCGGTGATGTCCCGCACATAGGTGCCGCCGAAATAGGTGGTGAGGCTGTCAGCGGGGAGGTCGGGAACATTCTGCAGGATCAGACCATTTATATGTCCTGCGAACTTTTCCCCCGTATAGCCTTTGAGCTCGACACCGGCACGGGCCGTCAGGAAACCTTCGGCCTTGTTTCCCGTCGCCAGCGCCAGCTGCCCTCTTGTCTGCCAGATGCCGAGTTCACGGGCCTCGCCGTGCAGCGCATTCTCGGTGCCTGTTTCTGTAAAGCCGTCGAACTGCATATGGGTATAATCGAAGCTGGCACTGGGTTCGAATACCAGTCCTCCGAACCTCAGCGTATGCCCGATGGTGACCGATGGCATTGCGTACAAACCCCGGTAGGAGGAGACGGCAATGTCTGTATCCGTTATATCGGGTATCTCGCGACTGTTGTCGAAATCAATGGTGCCACTCGTTAGCGACAGGTCGGCGAACCAGCCCTGATGTCTGATCTCGGCTCTAAGCCCGGCAAAATTGTTCTCGGTTTTATAGTGACTGGTTTCTCCCTCACTGCTTTCCTCCTGGCTTGAGAAGCCGGCAAAGGCGCCAAGCTTGAGCCCTTTGGCCACGTGCTGGCCCACCCCGGCCATATAGCCTGTGTTTTCGTGGAAGGAGAGGCCGGTGGCCTGATCCGCATGGGCGTTCACGGTGCCGCCGGCGGAGAGGGCGGACATCCAGAACTGGGGATCCGTCGACGCCGTGTGATAGGGATCGGCCTGACTGCTGAAGCCGAGGCCGGCCCGGCCCTCATGACCCTGCGCAGCCGGACTATTGAGCATCATCCCCACAAACGATGCGGTGCCTTGGCTGCCGAGAGATTTTTTAGCCTGATCCGTATCATCTTCAACGGGTTGTTGGGCTTTAGCCAATTGTTGAGGAACGAAACTATAAGTAAAGAACCCGTCACTATCCGGATTGGTGGCCACAGAAATCGCTTCTATGAACCCATCAAATCCAGCATAATTGGTAACCAGCTGCCCGCTATAATTTGAATCAACTAGCAGTACATTATTAAAATTATTCTCGAATTTCACCTTACCTGAGATCAGGCTGCGCTCCTTTATCGTTAGGAGATTTGATGATCCAACCCCGAACTCAATGGCATAATCAGACTGTCCTCGAAAAATACGCCCGTGATTAGTGACTCCAGAGCGTAGGCCCTCAGATTGAGAAAATTTTATTCCCCCACTAATTGTAGAGCCTACTTCATTAGTAACTTGTCTAGGCTGTTCTTCGCCGGTTTGGGGTCCTGATGAACTGTCGAAGCTTTCAAAAATGATGGCAAATCCTGAAGTAGAGGATATGGTATCGAAATTTCTTATCTCACCTGAAAAGAGTGAAATTGTGTGATCCAACACGCTAACGATGCTTCCATGATTTTCTATCTGTGCATTAAATCCCCCATGAACGGCTCCTGTTTCACCAGAAATTTCTGCATTTCCGAAATTGTCAATTTCAGCGCCGAAGCTTCCTTCTGCATTAACTGCATATTCGCTTTTGCCTTGGGAACTAATGATCCCATGATTTTCCAAAGCAACGTCCTTTTCACCTGCAGGCATATGAATAGCTTCGAATTCAGCATCGATAGTGCCAGAATTAACAATTTCAACCTGTTCTGCTTCACTGGCGTCAATAGCCTTGCCTTTACTGGAGATCTCAATTCCCTGAGGAACCTCAAGCCTTGCCTTTGCCTCCTTTCCGAATTTTACAGCGGTACCCTCGATGGAATTGCGTTCAATTGATTTGTCGACCGTAACCGTTCTCAGTTCGTTGGGAATTTCTTTGGTGATAAACAAGTCGGGTAAGAGGGCAACATCAAAGAGATCACGCTCCTTCTGCCCCCTTCACCGTACTGGGCAGGACGTAGCTCCTGATCTCCTTCAGCCTCAGCTTCATCCGTCTGCTGAGCATTGTCACCATTGGTTTCAACGTTTTGACTTTCATCGTCGCCATCGGGATTTTGGGCACGGCTACCGTTTCCGCCGTGTCGGTCGCCAGCTGGAGTTTTGTCGCGGTTAGGTGGATCTTTGCGCGAACCGCTATTGCTGCCTCCGCCACCGCCGGTATTGCCGTCTCCGCCTTCTTCAGTGGAGTCCGGATCGTTGGCGGTAACTTCATTTCCGTCGTCTCCGTTTTGATTGCCGCCTTCAGCTGCCGCCACATCTTCACCAGTGGGGTCTGTTCCGTTGTCGCCATTGCCGCCACCGCCGACATTGCCGCCACCGCCGACATTGCCGCTACCGCCGGCATTGCCGCCATCAGCTACAACTGCGGCCACATCATCATCAGTGGGGTCCGTTCCGTCGTCGCCACTGCCGCCACCGTCGTCGCCGGCATTGTCGCCACCGCCGACACCGCCGCCGACATTGCCGCCTCCGTTACCGGCGTTGCCACCACCTCCGCCTCCGACGTTCGCAATATTGTCACAAGGCACGATACCCTCATCAATGCAGTTAGTATCCCTGCCTGCGGGGTGTGAGTCGTCAGTCAGATTGTCAACCAGAAAAACCATGCCAATGAGAAGTGGAATCGCGAATAATAATCCCATTTAAACAATTCCTTAAAAATAGAATATGTATAAACCGTAAAATATAAAGAAAAAATGTTATGAATCGAACAATAAATATAGTACAAATAAGCAACAATGATCATGAAATTTATTATAAAACGCAAAATAAAATAATATATACATATTAGTATTTATATATATGAAAGTAATATCTATATATATCGCATTAATAATATATTTTACTTGTGAAATGGGATGCCGGTTTATTTACCTGAGGAGGTGTTACTCGAATCTGTTGTACCCGTGATTCTGTGGAGTGCTGGCAATGCCTTCGATGTCGTGTTTGATGCCTGATTTTTTCCCGTCTCAAGACACAAAAAAGAGCCGCCCGAATTCTGGACGACCCCGTATTTGTAAAAGCATGTTTTATTTTTATTATGTGTGGCTCGCTTAAAGTAACCCCTTGTCGAAGAACTGTGTCGGAAAACTGCCCGAGAACCGCGTCGGTTCTGACGATCCCCGCTACCGGTGATAAACGGGAACCGCCGTTCTTCGTGTTTCCGCCCTCGATGGTTCTGGCAACCGAGACCGGCATTCTGAATTGTCGGCGTCTTTGCATCCCCAATGGCATCGAATATTGCCGAAGAAATTCCACTTACAGATCATGCCCTCATCTGAATTCCGGAGACAAAAGCAGCGAACATAGATGAGAAGAGAAATCGCAGGATTGCCAATACAGGATCAGTTTTCAGAGCGCGCAACAAAGGAAGGGACAAATCATCTTCGCCGAAATTGCGACCCCGGAAATCCGCAAATCCGGGGTCGCTTTGCCGGCAGGGACAGGGCCGGTTGTTGTCGATCATGGGGGAAATCGACATACCCGTTTGTCGCGGCAAAACGACAGGAGGTTCATCCGGTTCTAAAAAAATTTTTGCCCCTGTCCAGGATCGCAAAACAAGGAGTTGGGAGTTGGCTAAATGAGCTCGTCGGATCGGTCGTCCGTTTCGCCGAACCGCTTCAGAACGGCCGGGCGTGTTCCTTCATAAATTTTGGGAAGACCCTTCGCAATTTTTGCATTTTCCCGTTCGAAGAGACTCTCACCGGCGAGATTGCTCTCAACGATAAAAGGTCCGAAATTTTCGACTTCCAGCAACCAGATCGCCTGAGCCAGTCCCAGCTCTTCGGCCCAGTAGACATTGCGGACTTTTTTAACGCCGCGCCCGAGCAAAGCTCCCGTGCCATAACCAACTGTTGTGAGGTAGATAGCACCACGGGGAACGAAGTGGTTACGATAGTCTTCAGGCGACATGCCTCCCTTGCCAATAATAAGTTTGGCGCCTGAAACTTCAAGAAATTCATCGATCCATTTTGTGAAGCGGAAAGAGGCTGTCGCTGTTACGGCGCCGAGATTGTATTCACCTTCGCGATCTCCAGGGGCTGCCGCCGGAGAACAGTGAAAGCTTGCAGAACTGCTATTGAGGACTTCGTCCGGCAAGGGGCACTTGTCGTCGACGACTTTCTTGTAAACCCCTTCACGACCCGTATAAACGACACCGTCCAGATAGACGATATCGCCGATATTCAGATTCTTCAGGTCTTCAGGTTCCGGACTGGTGCTCAGGCGGATTTTTTTAAATTTTTCGGCGGCTGCCATTCGACCGTCTCCCGTCGTTGATAAGGGGTGAACCATTCCGGATCCGTGCGATATTCTACCGTACCGTCGTGATGAATGCGGGCGCAGGCGCGTCTGGAGGACAGACAGAACGCATGCACGCTCATTTGCATCCCCCCGGTGTGGCAGTACCCGACTTCAATGTGGCAATCGATCACCATGGATTTGCCGACAAATCCCATGGCCCCCATTCCGATATTGTTTCCCATTTCCTTGAACTCCAGTTCGAGTTCGGCGATTTTTGGATCCGGATTCCGGTCGCCGACCGTACGCAGGCAGGCCGCCCGTTTTCCGAGTACCATGCACGTATCTTTTGATCCGCCGAGACCAATGCCGATGATTGCCGGCTGACAAGACAGGCCGCGCTTGCCAAAAGCGACAAGGGAATCCAGATAAAACCGTTTTATACCTTCGATCCCGTCGCTCGGGAACAGCATTCGGTAATCCGTACCAAACAGACCGCCCTTATGAACTGTTGTCAGGTCAATCCATTGACCTTCGGGCTCGAAGGCATATTCAATCTCCGGGGCATTGATCCCCACATTGTTGTCGTGATCCGTGCGCCATAGGGGGTGCACCCGATTGGGTCGCAGGGGAACCCCGTTGGTGGCCTCGGCGGTTGCTCGCCTCAAGGTCTCCTCCAGGGCTGCGGGACCGCCCTGAATCTGGGCTTCATTGGCAATTTTCACATACCAGCGGGGACAGCCCGTGTCTCCGCACATGGCGCGGCGATCTTCCTTCGCGGCCTCGTAATTCTCCAGCATCGCCTGCAGAACAAAGGATGAGAGATCCCCGTCTTCCACATCGGCAGCGTGTTTGAGGCCATCGAGATAGTCTTCGGGAATTTCTATCGCAGCCTTGTCCATCAGGGTCAGCGCAGTGCTGTGAATACTGTCAATGGGAATCATTTTTGCTCCTTCCTCTAAACCGCTGCCAGGGTCTCTGTGTCATCATCCAGTAAAGTTTCGCCCGGTTTTACGATGGTAAACTGTACAGCTTCACGGGAGACATTCAAGTCGCCTTGATTGTCCTGGCGGACAACCGTGAAATACGAGTCTTCCATATCACCGCTCTCAGGGAAATCTTCCCGGTAGTGCGCACCCCTGGAATTTTCGCGCCAGAGAGCCGCTTGAGCAATCGTTTCCGAAATTGCAATCAGGCTCTGCATGTTGAGCCAATCATGCCAGGTGAGGTTGAAGGTTTTGTTGCTGTCCGCAAGTCCGCATTCGAGAAATTCCTCGCTCAGGTCTGACAGCTTGCCAAGTCCGCTGATAAGCTGATCCCTTGTGCGCATGACCCCGACATCATCCCACATGAGATCCATGAGTCTCTGGCGCAGTTCATGTATATCTCCCGGTTTTTTCGAAAACGGCCTCTCGGTACGCTCGATTTCGGCCGTTATAAGATCCTCATCAGGATCGCGAAACGCATGCAGGAACCTGCCGCTGTTCGGGTTTATGTCCGCGGCCATGACATCCCCGGCGATTCCCCCATAAACGGTGGAATTGGCAACGCCATTGCCACCGAGGCGATTAGAACCGTGAGCGCCGCCGGCATCTTCACCAGCAACGTACAGTCCCGCAAGCTCCGTCCGGGTGTCCGCATCGCAGACCAGACCACCCATGAAATAGTGGGCCGTGGGAACCACTTCCACAAGGCCGCCGGCCAGGTCAAATCCACAATCCTCACAGCGTTTGACCATGCCTTTGAATTTCTCCCGAACATTGTCCCGCCCCAGATGCCCCATGGAAATATAGACGCCGCCATTAGATGTGGTATTACCCTTGCGCATTTCATCAAAGATGGCCCGGCTGACGATATCCCGTGTCGCGCGTTCGCCTTTTTCGTCATAGTCGAACATGAACCTTCGCTCGGCGCCATCAAGCAATTGCCCGCCGGCGCCGCGCAATCCCTCTTCGAGAACGGTACCCGTCATGCGCGTGTCTTCGCCGCCAAGGAGACCCGTCGGGTGGAACTGCACCATTTCCATGTCACGCAGGGGAAGACCGAGTCTGAGCGCCATGTTCAGCCCGTCCATGGTCTTGTCGCCGGAAGGCGTGTGATATTTGTACATGGTCGGTCCGCCCCCGGTCGCCAGCAAAACGGCTTTCGCCCGGACGAAGCGGTATTCCCCGGTCCGCATGTCAACAAACAGGACACCGGACAGTGCCTCTCCCGTGTTGGAAGGGATGAGGGCAAGAGCCCGATGTTCCTCAAGACGATTTATAGGGCGCGATAGAACCTGTTCCATTAAACGGCTGATAATTTCAATGCCCGTGAGATCACCTTTGTGCACGGTCCGGTCAAAGGACTGTCCGGCAAATGCTTTTTGATGCATTGTTCCATCGGGGTGGCGATCGAAGAAACAGCCGATCTCATTTTCAAGTTCATGGATGCGCTCGACGGCCGTTTCGCAGAGCTTCCAGGCCATGTCCTGGTGCGGTAACCATTTGCCGCCGATGATCGTGTCCATGAAGTGTCGTTCAACGGAGTCTCCGGTACCTACAGCCACATTGTAACCGCCCTGCACCATGCGCGTACAACCGCATTTACCGAGAAGGCCTTTGACCGCAATCGTGATTTTGGCCTCAGGGGCGGCCTTCTGCGCATGCAGAGCGGCAAACATTCCGGCTCCGCCAGCGCCAATTATGAGAATATCTGTGTCCAGTTTTTCCATCTTAATTCCAAATTTTATTAGATTATTCCATTAGAAGGCGCGTAGAAGGAAGGTGACGGAAGCGACAAAAGACAGGGCTAACGCCATTGCTGCATAGGATTTCTGTCTGGCCGACCATGGCAAGAATTCGAGCGCCAGGATCCGCAGTCCGCCGAACAGATGTACGCCAAGAAGTCCGACCAGCCCTGCTTCCGCGAATTTGACCACGCCGGAATCTGTCCAGTTCAGAAACTGATCCAGTTCCGCGGTATCGTTCAGGGCCAGTCCCAGAACGTAAAAATGAAACGGCAGGAACAGCACCAGAATCAGGCCTGAGACCCGATGTATGATATGGACGATCCATAAGGGATCTTTTCGATGAGCCAGGGACATCACATCACCACCGCTGTGACCGCGCGAATTCCCAGGACGAGCAAGGCCAGGCCAACAACCCAGCTTATGGAATTCAGGAGTGTTTTATTCAATTGTAACCATTCATAAAGTATCGCGCGCAATCCGATTGCCCCGTGAACCGAAACGGCGACAGCAAAGAGCCCGTAATAGAGGCCCCATCCCAGGCTGCCTTTCGTCCGGGCCAGGATCTCATCGGCGGAAAATCCGTTTTGCACAGCGTAAATCATGAGGAAGAGATGGCCGAATACGAGGGGCACCATGACAAGGGCGCTCAATCTCTGGGCAAGGTAGAGGCGCAGATCAATCATCCTTCAGAGATTCCCTTTCAGGTAGGCCAATGAGGCCAAACGTTTCAACCCGGCAATCGAAGCCGTCGGATTAAGCTCGTTGGGGCAATATGTCATGCAGCTCTGGTGGGAATGGCAGTTCATGCAGCCGTCACTTTCTGAAACAGCGGCAAGTCGATCGAAGTAAGCCCCGTCCCGGTCATCGTTTGCAAGAGTCCAGGCGCGATTCAGGGCAGCGGGCCCCAGATAGGCACGATTTAGATTGACTGTGTCGCAGGCGGCGTAACAGACCGCGCAGTTGATACACTCGATGGCGACGTCGGCGTTTGTCCGTTTGGGATCTGACGGTTTGGTTGCCGCGAATGCGTCCTCACGGGTTTTGGTGGGTTCGAAAACGCCCTTGGCCCGGGTCCATTTATCGAAGAACTCCGTCATGTCGCAGACGAGATCTCGGATCACCGGCAGGTTCCTCAGAGGTTCAATTCGGAGCTTGCCATTTCGCAGGACCTTTTTCACATGGGTTCGACAAGTCCATCGGGGTTCTCCGTTGACCATCATCGCACAGGAGCCACACATCCCGACCCGGCAGGCAAATCGATAGCTCAGGGAAGGTTCGCGATGCCGCTGTATCCAGGTCACCACATCGAGAACAGTCTGGCTTTCCTGTTCCGGCACCTCGTAAGTCGAAAAACTGCTCTGGTCTTCGGTCCCGCGGCTTACAGAAACCTGGAGATAATCCCTAGACTGGCTCACGATTAATTTCTCCGTCGTCCGATAGGCAAGAAATTAGACTCTGGACTTCCGGTGATAGATTACAGTAAAGTTTTTCTAATTTAAAACGAATAAAAATTGAACATTATATAAGCAACTCTTAAGTATCGTCGATCCTTAACCGTCGGGAAATTGGGCTGTGTCGATGGGAATTTCTGTGGCCTGACCCGCCTCGCGCACGATTTCTACCAGTGCCGTGCACAGCGGTTTGACAAAGCGGTTATTTGCATTGTCCTGACGGGTGGCCAGGCCGAGTATTCTGGTTGGGGCGTTTGTGCCGAGAGGCAACCGTTTTACAGGCAGACGATTGGAAGAGGGGACGGATCGATAGGGAACGATGGAGACACCAAGGTTGTGATAGACCATCGACGAGATAGCCTCCAGCGTATCCAGTTCCATGCTCTCGTTGACCCGGATTTGGTTTTTCTCCAACCACTGATCTATCAGATTTCCCACCCAGGCTTTGCGGGAAAATCGGATAAATGGATGATCATTTATCAATTCCACCGGATCATCCGATGTTGATGAAAGGGGGGCCAACAGGACGAGCGGTTCCTCCGAAAATGGAATCCAGAGCATGTGTTTGGGAATATGGTAAGGTTCGGAGAGGATTGCGCAATCCAGATAGTTGCGGTCAACAAGAGGGAGGAGATCAGCGGAAAGACCGGGCGTGATACGAATGTGCAGTTCCGGATAGAGGGACTTCAGGGCATTGACGGTTCGCGGCACCAGTCCAGTCATGGTCGTTGGTACGGCACCGAGCATGAGCTGACCTTGTAATGTGTCGCCGTCGTTCAGAGAATCCAGCATAGCGTCATAAGCATGAACAACAGCGCGGGCCTTGGCCGTAAGTTCCAGGCCTAAAGAATTCAGCTGGGGAGGCCTTTTAGTGCGGTCAAACAGGGTCGTCTGAAGTTCCTGTTCCAGGCTCTTCATTTGCTGGCTGACCGCAGCCTGCGTGATATGGACGGATTTGGCAGCGCCTGCGAAAGTGCCTGATTCCGAAATTGCTATTAAGGTTTTCAGTCGCCTGAGTGCCATAGATCCACCTTTTGATTAAGTGTTTCTGATAGTATAGGGGTAATTGTCACTATTTGAATTAGAATGTTTTGATTAAGCTCTCTTAACGGATACACCAACTCTCATAGGCTGACTTTGCGTCAGGGCTCTCCGATACACTGCATATTGTATCTATTTGATACAGAGTTCCTGTGTTTGAATAATTCTTTCACGGTTGGTTAACCCTAACCGAAAGTCGCGACATAAGCTGTGACGAAAAGAAAAATCCTTAACTCGATCTTTGATCCGGTTTGTTAGTTTTCTCAAAACTATAAATGTCGGGTTGGGCAATGACATCTATACACGTCAACAGTTATAATATCGCAGCACCTGCACGGGATATCATCAGCGATGGTTTTCTGGCACGTGCGCAGCATGTGCTGGAGATTGCCCTTCAGCCCATCGTTTCGATTCAAACCGGTTCCATTTATGCTTACGAAGCCCTCATGCGCGGCTATGAGAACATGGAATTCGAAACAATAGACGATGTGCTGAATGCGGCGCACACTTTCGGTGTTTCGGACAAACTTTATCTCCTGCTCCTCGACAAATCTCTGGAAAAGCTGACGAGCCTGGTAAACAGCGAAGATGTAAAACTGTTTTACAATCTCGACGGACGGGCTCTGGAGGGTGATGCGGATTTGCATCTGGAATCGATGAAGCTTCTGGAGCAGTACAATTTTCCACCATCGTCCTTATGCCTGGAATTCTCAGAGACCTATGATTATGCCTCCGCCTTGACTGTCGCGGAAATGGTCGATGCTCATAGATCCGAGGGAATCAATTTTGCCATTGATGATTTCGGGCGCGGGTTTTCTGAACTGAAAGTGCTTTACGAGTACCATCCTGAATTTATCAAGATTGACCGTTTTTTCATTCAGGAGATTGTTGCGGAAGATCGCAAGCGATTGTTTGTCGAGACAGTTGTTAACCTGGCCCATGTCCTGGGAATTCGTGTCGTCGCCGAAGGCATTGAGACCGAGGCCGAGTTTGACCATTGCCGGAAACTCGGGTGTGACCTGGCGCAGGGTTATCTGATCGCCAAACCACAATTGCGGTTTCCAAGAGGTCGTTTCGACTGTTCAGAGCTGAGACAGAAACTGTCATTGAAGAAGAACAGAAGCTACGGGCCGCACAGTTTGGTTCACCAGAGAATTGAATTTCTGGAGCCACTCAAGATAGATGCTAACCTGTCAGATATCTTTGAAATTCTTCGGACCAGTTACCGGACATCAATTGTCCCTATCCTGAATGACTCATATGAACCCGAAGGCATCATTCATGAGCAGGACCTGAAAGATTTCATCTATTCTTCGTTTGGAAATGACAGTCCGGAATACATGCAATACTCAAACTCGGTTCGCGAATTTATTCGACCCTGTTCCATTGCTGATATCAATTCCGCGGCAGATCGAATCCTGGATATCTTTGCTTATCAGAAAACATCTGATGGCATTGTCATTACGGAAAACGGCAAATATGTCGGGTTCCTATCGGCTGTATCTATGCTGGAGATCATAAACGACAAAAGGATTGAAACGGCGAGGGATGAAAATCCTCTTTCGAAGTTACCCGGCAATGCCTCCATAAGCAGATACTGGGATGCAATCCGTACGGCGGAAAACGAGGAACGCTGCATTTGTTATTTCGACTTCGACAACTTCAAGCCTTTCAATGACAGCTACAGCTTTCTTGACGGCGACAAGGCTATAACGCTTTTCGCGAACATTCTGAGAAAAGAATTCTCCGGGTCCAAATTTATGATAGGTCATGTCGGTGGTGATGATTTCTTCGTCGGAGCGATCGGAATATCGACCAATGAACTCATGCCTAAACTCAATGACATTCGAAACGGGTTTGCCAAGGCAGCGGAGAGCCTTTACTCGACTGAGGATCGGCTGAACGGCTATATTGAGGGGCGAGATCGATATGGGCAGTCGCGGCAGTTTCCGCTGCTCTCATGTTCGGCTGTTTCACTGGAAATACCGGCGAGTATACCGGTCGAAGACATGGACGCGGTTCTGCAGGAGATTTCCCGTCTCAAACGTCAGGCAAAGCAGTCTGATGATGGTTTGGCGACACGGACATATACTTTGCGGCCTTCGTCGGATGAAGGCCTCTCGGATCAGGATCCGGCAGAAAAAATCGTTTCTGCAGCAGATCACCGCGAGAGCCGGGTTGCCTGAGTTCCTATATTCTCTGCAATTTGATTGAAAATGCAATTGAACCAAACATGCTAATCTAATATTAGTTGTATAGTGCAACTAATATTGAGAGAGTTCTGTGGCCGTCATATCTTCTGACCGCATAGCAAAGGTCCGAACAGCTTCGCGGGATCTGGTCCGGGAATTTGGCTTTCTGGACAAGCATGTCGCGGGGACACGTTTTTCCGGTTCGGCTGTCCATGCCATACTCGAAATCGGCATGAATGATAACCTGACCTCGAAGGATCTCACGGCAAAATTACGTTTGGAAAAATCGACAATCAGCCGGTTGTTGCGAAAGCTTGTGGATCAGGGTGAAATTCAGGAACAGAAGTCAACTGAGGACGGACGGTTACGATTTCTGTCTCTGACATCGCGGGGAAAAAAGTCATTCGCAGAAATCACCCGGTATGCGGAAAATCAGGTTGAGAGAGCCTTGAAGATCCTCAACGAAGCAGAACAGGAAACTGTTGTGGCCGGACTGACTCATTACGCACAGTCGCTCTCAAAAACCCGCGATACGTCAGGATCAGACACGGCGATCCCTCGTCAGACTTATTCTATCTGCACGGGTTATCGGCCTGGACTTCTGGCGCGGATCGCGAAAATGATGGTCTGTCACTGCCATGAGTCGCTCGGATTTGGTGCGGAGTTCGAAGCTCGTCTGCTCAGGGATCTGGAGGAGATATCCACCCGTCTCCATCATCAGCACAACCAGATCTGGTATGTGATGTCCGGAAGACAAATCTGTGGATCAATAACAATCGATGGTCAGGATCTGGAAAACGACATTGCCCATCTCAGATGGTTTGTCGTCGACCCAAGGCTCAGGGGCCAGGGCGTGGGACGCGCACTTCTTGAGCAGGCCTGCACATTTTGTGAGCAACAGGAGTTTCGTGCGATTCATTTATGGACGGTGGAAGGTTTATCAATTGCCAAATCCATGTATGAACAAATTGGGTTTAATCTGGCCGAACAATATGAGGGTGATCAGTGGGGCAGCACAATCCAGGAATTGAAGTTTGTTAAGGAATTGAGAAGTACAGCACAATAATGACTTTCTCTTCGCCGTCGATAGTATAAAGTCAGTGATTGCGGATAGGGCGCTGCTGTGCTTATCCGATAGAGACAATTGTGCAAAGAAAAGTCAGTGGCCAAAAGTTTTGATGAAATGAACGGGTTGGATTGCGTCGTCCGGGAACCCTATTCAATGGTCAATGACTGGTTGCAGGCAAACTCAACCGAAGAACTCAACCAGAAAAAAGAAAAAGCCGAAATATTATTCCGGCGTTTGGGAATCACTTTTTCAGTTTATGGAGATGAGGCTTCCAACGAACGGCTTATCCCTTTCGATATTATCCCTCGCATTATCGGGGCCTCCGAATGGCGGAAACTGGCTGCAGGAATTGAGCAGCGCGTGCGGGCACTCAATGCGTTCATGTATGACATTTATCATCGCCAGGAGATCCTCAAAGCCAAACTTATCCCGGAACATCTGATCGTTCACAATGAAGCATTCCTGACCGAAATGATTGGGGTCAATCCTGCCGGCGGTGTTTATTCACATATTGTCGGCACCGATCTCGTGCGCACAGGACCTGATGAATTCTTTGTGCTCGAGGATAATACGCGCACGCCTTCCGGCGTATCGTACATGCTCGAAAACCGGGAAACAATGATGCAACTGTTTCCCGAGCTCTTCAGCCGGCAATCGGTTGCGCCGGTCGAAAACTATCCGGAAGCACTCAGAGAAACCCTGGCAAGTGTTGCCCCTCAGAATCTGGATGACGATCCGACCATTGCCGTCCTGACCCCGGGCATACACAACAGTGCCTATTATGAGCATTCATTTCTGGCGGATCAGATGGGCGCGGAACTCGTCGAGGCCCGGGATCTGTTGGTTGCCGATGGCGCTTTGCATATGAAAACGACACGCGGGCTCAAGCAGGTGGATGTTCTCTACAAGCGGATTGATGACGATTTCCTGGATCCCCTGGTGTTTCGGTCGGATTCCGTTCTGGGTGTGCCGGGTTTGTTCGAACTTTATCGCGCCGGCCGTGTCACTCTCGCCAATGCCCCGGGAACCGGAATTGCCGATGACAAGTCAATTTACACCTATGTCCCGAAAATCATCGAGTTTTATACGGGACGACCGGCGATCCTGAAAAATGTCAAGACATATGATTGCAGTGATGACCAGCAACTTAAATACGTCCTCGAAAATCTCCCCGAACTCGTCGTCAAACAGGTTCATGGGTCCGGTGGTTACGGGATGCTTGTAGGCCCGACATCCAGCATGGCAGAAATTGATGCTTTTAAAGACAAGCTGGTGGCAAAGCCCAACAATTATATCGCCCAGCCGACATTGGCCTTGTCGACTTGTCCGACCCTTGTGGAGAGCGATGTTGCACCTCGTCATGTGGATTTGCGTCCCTTCGTTCTTGTCGGCGAGAAAATTCAGCTGACTCCCGGCGGACTGACACGGGTGGCCCTTCGCGAGGGATCGCTGGTCGTGAATTCCAGCCAGGGCGGCGGGACAAAGGATACCTGGGTTATAGAAGAATGAGTAAGCGTTAAGCGATAAAGAAGTTTTTGCAGATGCTTGGACGAACCGCTAATGATTTGTTTTGGATGGCCCGCT
The DNA here is from genome assembly GCA_051009705.1 of Methyloligellaceae bacterium. GTDB lineage: Bacteria > Pseudomonadota > Alphaproteobacteria > Rhizobiales > CAYWUX01 > JANQOC01. Next base: position 14,873 of record JBPCWG010000203.1, read on the forward strand.
ACATGGAACGGGCCGAGAATCTGGCGCGTATTCTCGATGTCGGCTATCGTCTCTTGCTTCTTCCCCACGAACAATCCAGTGAAATCTGGCAATCAGCTCTGAAAAGTGCCGGTTGTGAACAGGCCTACATCGATAAATATTCTGAAGTTGAAACCGACAGGGTTGAAGATTTTCTGCTTTTTGATCCGGATAACCCTTCCAGTGTCTACTCCTGTATTGCGCGCGCAAGAGAGAGTGCTCGCATTCAACGGACGGCAATTACCCGCGATATGTGGGAATGTCTGAATGGCGCCTGGATTGAATATTGTGCCGATCATACGTCCCTGCGAAACAAGAATGAGCGTCCTATCCTGATAGATTGGATCAAGGGACGGTCAGCGCTATTTCGTGGGGCTCTCATGAATACCATTCTGCGCAACGACTCGTTTAATTTCAGCGAGATCGGGACGTTTCTTGAAAGGGCGGATAACACGGCGCGGATACTTGATGTAAAATATTTCATTCTACTGCCGCAAAATCAGCTGGTCGGTGGCGGGATCGACAATGTTCAGTGGCAAACCATATTGCGCTCCGTATCCGCGCATCAGAGTTACCGTTGGGTTTATCAGGACCGTTTCAATCCATGGAACATCGCCCATTTTCTTATTCTCAACAGCCAAATGCCGCGCTCTTTGCGATCCTGTTATGATGGGGTGAGTGGCGCACTAAAGGGACTGAACGATTATTACGGATACCGTTGTGACTGTTATCCAATGGTTGAAAAAATCCGCAGTCAACTCGTCGATGGTGATATGAATGCCATTTTTCAGTCGGGACTGCATGAGTTCCTGACGGATTTCATAGCCAACAACAATGAAATCGGATCAAAAATATCCGAGATCTACCATTTCAACGAATAAGTTCAGTCATGCGTTACACGGTTCATCACACCACTCAGTACAAATATTTGCAGAAGGCCAATTATTCGATCCAGGCTCTGCGTCTGTGGCCCGCTGAATTTGACGGACAGAAACTGATTGCATGGGACATCAAAATCGAAAATGCTGATCTGACACGCCTGTCTCATGATGGCTTTGGAAATCTGATTTACCTGGCAACCCTGTCCGAACCTCACCGGGAAATCCAGGTGGAAGCCCATGGCGAGGTTGAAGTTGAAGACCGTACAGGTGTTGTTGCAGGACTCAATGAAGCGGCGCGGCCGCGTGTTTTCCTGCGCGAAACGCCCCAGAGTTTCGCTGATGAGGCGATCAAGTCTTTTGCCCGGTCCCACAAGCAGGCTGATACACTCGAGAGATTGCATTCGCTTTCTGAAAATCTCGCAATGAAAATTTCCTTCACAGTTGGCGCCACCAAGGCGGCAACCACCGCCTGTGAAGTGTTTGAGCTGGGTGAGGGAGTTTGCCAGGATTTTTCACATGTATTTATAGCTGCGGCCCGTTCCCTCAATATTCCGGCTCGCTATGTGACGGGTTATCTCTTTACCGGAGATGACAAAAGTTTTGAAGCCCATCACGCCTGGGCCGAGGCCTGGGTCGAGAATCTCGGATGGGTCGGATTTGATGTGGCCAACGGGGTCTGTACAACGGACAAATATGTCCGTTTGGCCAGCGGCCTGGATGCCCGGTCGGCAGCGCCCATTCGAGGTTCGCAGCAGGGCGGGGCGATTGAAGATCTGGATGTTCAGGTCTATGTTCAGCAACAACAAGTGCAATCATGAACAAATTTGACGGACCATCCCGATGACTTACTGCGCAGCCATGAAACTGGATCGAGGGTTGGTGTTCGCCTCGGATACACGAACTAATGCCGGGGTTGATAATATCGCCAAGTTTCGCAAGACCTACCTCTGGCGAAATCCGGGAGACCGGGTTCTTGTGCTGTTGAGTGCCGGCAACCTTTCAGTAAGCCAGTCTGTTCACAGCATCCTCAACGAAGCCCTCCAAAAAGCGGATAAGAACAGCGAATTCGGCGATGAAACACTCTTCACCGTTTCTTCGTTATATCGCACCGCGCGACTTGTCGGCGCTGCGTTACGTGAAGTCAGAGCCGTTGACGGACCGACCCTTGAAAGTTCGGAAACCGGATTCAATGCTTCCTTCATTTTTGGCGGACAAATCGGTAGTGAGCCGCCAAGACTGTTCCAGATTTACGGTGAAGGCAATTTTATCGAGGCAACAGAAGAAACACCCTTTCTGCAGATTGGCGAGCACAAATACGGCAAGCCAATCCTTGATCGGGTTGCGGATCCGAAGATGCGACTTGGAGAGGCGGCAAAATTACTGCTGCTTTCGTTTGACTCGACAATTAGGTCGAACCTGTCGGTGGGGATGCCCCTGGATTTGCTCATTTATGAACGAGACAGGCTTGATGTCGAACGGCAGATGCGTATCGAAGAGAATGACAACTATTTCAATGAGCTGTCTGAAGACTGGTCAGAAGCCTTGCGCAACGCCTTTTCATCGAGCCGGGAGCTGGATATCTGAGTTTTCCGAGTACCGTACCAAGTGAGCGCCGGTGCGACGCGATGCGCGCATACTCGGGACACAGCTCCTATCGATTAGCCTTCGTTATTATCTCCACCACCTTCACCGTGACCACCTTCACCGTGACTACCTTCACCATAACCGCCTTCACCGTAACCGCCTTCGCCATGACCATAATCATCGTCAGGTCCGGGATCTGATGGTGTCGGATCAGGTTCGTTGCCTTCGCTGTCACTCTCCAGGAGCGCTTTGACGACGTCGCCCTGGGATTGGTTACAGGCCTGACCTTCCGGTGCCCTGTAGGTTCCAGTTGCGAAGGGGAAGGCTCGATTTTTCTGTCGATCCAGTTGCCGGGTAAGACTTCCATTTCGGGGGACATAAATGTGTTCGCAGGGACTGAGGATGCGGCATTGTCGTGATCGCCGGCCGCAGACCTCGACGCGCCCTGAAACAACCAGAACCGAAGTCCCCTTTCGTCGCACATGCAGATCGACAATGGTGCCTCGAATTCCCAGGGTGGCTGTTGGTGTCTGGATCTTGTAGGCGGAACTTCGACTGAGACCGCCACTGACAAAGCGGAAGACACCCCGGGCCATGCGGACAACCGCACTCCGCGTCGTGTTACCACCACCTAAGACAAATCGATCGAGTGTTAATGCGGAATTTGGCCCGACCACAAGTTGTGTCTTGTCAATCAGTCGGATCGTGCCCTGACTGTTGGAGCGGGCTCGCAGACGCTCATTACGGAAAACATCCAGACCTTGTGCCAAAGACCTGGTTCTCGATGCGAGGGTGCCTGTGACATTATTTTTGACTTCCGTAACAGTACCAACTTCCGATTGCGCAAATACCGGCCCCGCAATTAGGACGGGCAGTACAAAAATAGCTGTCCGGAACAACTTACCCATGACTCATGCTCCCAATTAAATAATAATTGCTATAATATTTCTAAAAATAAATAAAATACAACCAATTAAGTAAGATTAATTAAGAAATACAATTAACTTTGGAAGCGTTGAATATGAGCCATATTCAGTCAGCTTACTGATAATCCCGTACCGGTCTGAAAATCGGAACAAACCGACATCTGGGACCGTCCACACCGTTTGACTTCGGTTCTTATTTATCTGTGTTCTATGAAAATGCCGGATCGGATAAAAAGACCGATCAAGGCGCGGCAACCCGGCGGTTCTGGTGAACGCCACGTTCGTTGGTACAGGGATTGTAGGATAACCTCGCCAAGATTCCTTGCATTTTGAGCCGAAACGATTATTTAAGCGGTCTCAAGCTGATTTTATCCAAAACAATCTTACCTGCGTTGTAGGCAGAGAGTGAGAGGCCCCTATGATTACATTGACTTTCCCCGATGGTAACAAACGCGAGTTCGAGTCCGGTTCTTCCGGGGCCGATATCGCCGCGTCCATTTCCAAATCCCTGGCAAAGAAAGCCGTGGCTTTGAAGCTTGACGGTGCGCTTTGCGATCTCGCAGATCCCATTGCGGAAGACGCTGCTGTTGAAATAGTGACGCGCGATGACGTGGCGGCCCTCGAACTTATTCGCCACGATGCGGCCCACGTCATGGCCGAAGCGGTACAGACTCTGTGGCCGGACACCCAGGTGACGATAGGTCCGGTCATCGATAATGGTTTCTATTATGATTTCGCCAGAGAAGAGCCTTTTCGCCCGGAGGATCTGGAAGCGATCGAACGTGAGATGGGACGGATTATCGATCGCAATGATCCCTTCGCCAAGGAAATCTGGTCACGGGAACAGGCGATCAATCATTTCAGGCAGGTGGGTGAAACTTATAAGGTCGAACTCGTCGACGCCATTCCTGAAGGTGAAGATCTAAGAATTTACCGTCAAGGTGACTGGCTGGATCTCTGTCGCGGACCTCATATGACGTCTACCGGCAAAGTGGGAAAGGGGTTCAAGCTCCTGTCCATTGCCGGCGCCTATTGGCGTGGCGATTCCAACAATCCCATGTTGCAGCGTATCTACGGCACGGCCTGGGCCTCTGAAAAAGATCTCAAGGCTTACCTGCATCAACTGGAGGAAGCCGAAAAAAGAGACCATCGCCGCCTCGCACGGGAAATGGATTTGTTTCATTTTCAGGAAGAGGCGCCGGGATCCGTATTTTGGCATGCCAAGGGCTGGACGTTGTTTCAGGAGCTCATAAGCTATATGCGCCGGCGTCAGACAGCCGATGGATATATCGAAGTGAATTCTCCGGATATGATGGAGCGATCTCTGTGGGAACAATCCGGGCACTGGGAGAAGTTCGGTGAGAATATGTTTACGACGCAGACGCCGGATGAACGCGTCTTCTGCTGCAAACCCATGAATTGTCCCGGACATGTGCAGATTTTCAAGCATGGACTCAAGAGCTACCGTGAGCTGCCGTTGAAAATTGCCGAATTCGGCAAGGTTCATCGCTATGAGCCTTCGGGCGCCTTGCATGGAATTTTGAGGGTTCGGCATTTTACCCAGGATGATGCGCATATATTTTGCACCGAAGAGCAGATAACGGAGGAATGCGTTCGTTGTAATGAACTGATCCTGTCGATCTACAAGGACTTCGGGTTCGAAGATGTGGTGATCAAGTTTTCCGATCGCCCGGAAAAGCGTGTAGGCTCCGATGCGGTCTGGGACAAGTCGGAAGCCGCGCTTAAAACGGCGGTTGAAGCTGCTGGAATGGACTATGAACTCAATCCGGGTGAGGGGGCTTTTTATGGTCCAAAACTCGAATATGTGCTGCGTGATGCCATTGGACGTGAATGGCAATGTGGAACCGTGCAGGTCGATCTCAATCTACCGGAAAGGCTGGGCGCGTTCTATGTGGGAAGCGATGGTGACAAACATGTCCCGGTCATGATCCACAGGGCCATGTTCGGATCGCTGGAACGCTTTACGGGTGTCCTCATTGAACACCATGCCGGCCGTCTTCCCCTCTGGCTGTCGCCTGTACAAGTGGTGGTTGCAACGATCGTATCCGATGTGGATGATTACGGTGTCGAGGTCAAAAACCTTCTCGATAAAGCCGGATTGCGTTCCGAGGCGGACCTGAGAAACGAGAAGATCAACTACAAGGTTCGTGAACACTCACTGGCGAAGGTTCCGGCCCTCTTCGTATGTGGCAAGCGCGAGGCGGAAGAACGTACCGTTACAATCCGCCGCCTCGGCAGTAAGGAACAGGTCACGCTTCCGGTGCAGGAGGCTATTGCATTGCTCGTCGAGCAATCGAAAGCACCAGACCTGTTGAATGGGGAACAAACGCTTTCCGCAGCTTGAGTACATCTGTCCAAAGTGAGTCAAGAGGAGTAGATCATGTCCTGGCATCCAGATAGAGACCCAAAACCCGGAGACAAATATTCCTGCGAGGCGATAGAAACAGTCATTGTCCCGCGCGCACGGGATATTGGCGGGTTTGAAGTTCGCCGTGCCCTGCCGTCCGCGAAGCGCCAAATGGTAGGTCCGTTTATTTTCTTCGACCAGATGGGGCCGGTGGAATTTATTACCGGCCAGGGAATTGATGTGCGGCCGCATCCTCATATCGGGCTTTCAACCATCACATATCTGTTCGACGGTGAAATCGTCCATCGCGACAGTCTCGGCGTCGAACAGCCCATCCGACCGGGAGATGTAAACTGGATGACCGCCGGGCGTGGTATTGCACACTCTGAGCGAACTGATACAGACCTGAGAAAAAAGGGTACAAGCCTCTTCGGTATTCAGTCATGGGTGGCGATGCCGAAGGCCAAGGAGGAAAGTGAACCCGCTTTCTATCATCACGGCGAGGCAGAACTGCCGGTGATCGACGCCGAGGGTAAAAACGTGCGTATCGTGGCTGGGTCCCTGTTTGGAGAAACAGCGCCGGTTACGACGAGCTCGGACATGTTTTATGCCGATGTTGTCCTCGAGGACAAGACCTCAATTCCCCTGCCGGCGGAACACGAGGAACGGGCTGTGTATGTGGTAACGGGTGAGATTTCCGTTTCCAGTGACAGCTTTGGAACGGGTCGGCTGCTGGTATTCAGCCCGGGAGATGAAATCACAATAGTCTCCCAAGGAGGCGCACGCGTTTTATTTTTCGGCGGCGAACCCATGGATGGACCGCGTTACATCTGGTGGAATTTTGTTTCGAGTTCGAAAGAGCGCATAGCTCAGGCCAAGGCGGACTGGAAAGCCGGACGCTTTGATGAGGTGCCGGGAGAATCTGAGTTTATTCCCTTGCCGGACGTCTAGGCTTCTATCGCCCCAATGTTCTATCGGCCCATTGAATGTGCGGATTGCAGGTGCCTGATCAGTTGCGGTTAACTGGCTCTATTGCACGACCACTTCAATATTTGAGTTCGATCCGGCGACGACATTGAACTCTCTCTTGTAATTCTGGCCATTGTGGCGTGCGAGAACGTGATAGCTGCCTGCGGCTAGAATGTGGGTCGGTAAAGCTCCGGCACTCTCTTTGATGACGTCACCCTGGGGCGTCATTATGCTCCATTGGGTGTTGGCAATGGCTTCGCCCCCAGGTTTAAACACAAGCTTGAATGTAATCTTGGCGCCGCTGTGATTGACTGTCGCTTCCGTGAGTTTTCCCGGCTCCACGGTTACGTCGGAGCCGACAATGGCATTGGCATCGCCATAACGGCTGACAACGTGATAAATGCCGGCATTAAGACGAATGATCAGGTTCGGTCGCGCACCGCCCAGAATTCTCTTCCGGTTTCCAAACTGATCGCGCTCATCGGAATAGATCGTATAGGTGACACTGTTTGCGGACACCCGCTGACCGTTTGCCAATACAGAATTGAGGCGAAGCCCGCCTGAATTCAGGACGAATGTTTCCGCAAACGGTTTATTTGTTTCAACGGTCACTTTCTGGGTCAGGTAAGCGCGGCCATAAGCGGCATTGATAAGATAATTTCCAGGTTCTAAGTTCAAGTTCGGTTGCGCGTCCCGGTGGGTGCTGAGCAGTGTGTATCGCCCTTTCGAATCCGGAGCGCCGGAAAATATTCTCCAGATCAGTCCTGATTTGATCGGTCGACCACCTTCAATCACCAGCGCCCGTAAGCGCAATTGCGTCGCGTTTTTCTTGCCAGGGTTAACCGGTTTTGGAGCCGCTTCTCGCGCGCCGACATTGGTCTGGGTCTCAAAGCCGGTTATGGCTTCTTTGCGGGCAACCTGTTGCTGCTGGTTCGAAGTAACGGGTTGCCAGGTTTGGCTTTCCGATGTTGACGGCTGTTTCCGAGCCGTCTGGGGCTGAGCGGCCGAGGTGAGCAGAAACTGGGCATCCAGCGAATTCTTAACTGCGGATTTCAGCTGACTTTCATTGACTGCCGATTGAAACGTGCCTCCCGTTTCCGAAGCGACGCAGCTGAGCGCTTTGAGTTTCCCCTGTTCCAGTCGGTCGAATGCGACGACATCGATTTTCAGGTTCGAGTGTTTGGATTTCAGCGACCGCGCGACTTCGCAGGGATTGCCGCGACAATTGTCCAGCCCGTCGCTGACGAGCAGGATGGTCGCCGGACCTCGAACCTTTTGCAATGTTGTTGCAGCCTTAGTGAGGGCTGAGGCAATTGGCGTGGATCCCTTTGGCTTTATGGATTTGACCAGCTTCTGATATTTGGAAGCATCGAGAGCCGTCAAAGGAGACAGGATTTGTATATCATTACATCCCGAGGACTTTCGATGGCCGTAGGCCACCAGACCCAGATCCATTCGCTTGTCGAAGGGAACGACAACATCCCCTATAGCCCGATGAACGCTGACGATTTTATTGACCCCGTCGATCTGACCCCACATGCTGCGAGAAGCATCGATAATCAAAACCGCATTCGGTCTTTCTGCAGGTGTCTGAGCGGGAGCACTTGTCGCACTCACGATCAATAACAACAGCGATAGTAAGGAAGGATACGCCAACCCGGCACTGCGAAAATTATCTCGAATTCCGAGGGGCTGAATATGTTCCATCAATGGCAATATGGCATGGGTCCGAAATGAATATGACAATAAGCGCGACACTGCTTCTCGTCGTCGTCCGGCCCTGATCTTATGTGAAGCTGCTTCCATGAAACCCAGTCAATTTGGCTAACAGATTGGATTTAACCGAGAATCGCGGCAATAACACGTCATACATACGTCAATTCATAAGGGTTCCGCAATTCACTTCAGGACGAATTCTACATTTTTTTTGTCCCCCGTTGAAACGGAAATCTGCCTTTCGAGCCGCTGACTTTTAGCTTCAGCTATGACCCGGTAACGACCTGATCTAAGTATAAATTTTGGGGCTGGCAGGCTGGTTCTCCAAATTTCCTTATTATCGAGAGTCCGCAAACTCCAGAACACCCCGGTCAACGGTCGATCGGTGTCTCCCTGCACCAGTTGCAGGGAAATTTCCCCGACGCGGTGCAGAAACTCCAGTGATTTCTGCTCACCCGGTTGCAGTAATACGGTATTTTCAGACCGGGCATTCGTGCGTCCGAGACGTGAAACAACGCGATAGGCACCGCTGTTAAGCTGAACGATGGCTTCCGGACGGCTGGTGCGCAAAACCTCCAGACCGCCTCTTTCCGGTGCTTTGTTGAGATCGTAAACCCGGTAACTGATATCGCTTGAAATCAGGTTTTTCTGTCCGCTTATGCGGCTTGTAAGGCGGAGTTCGGCGGATCGGACCAACATGGATTTTTCTGTTGTTTTTCCAGGACGGACCGTGACCCGGCTTTGGCTTGAGGCTTCACCATGAGCAACCTGCACAACGTAATTACCTGCCGGCAGATCAAAAGACGGATTTGTAGCGGCTGTACGGGCAATAATCCGGGTCGCCTTGTAAGTATCGGGATCTGTTTCAAAAATTGAGTAATACAGATTTTTCAGATCAGGACCGTCGAGGCGAGACTTCGCCGACAACGACAATGTTCCCTCGTTCAGAAGCAGGGAAAGGTCAATCTGATCGCCGGGACGAATGGTGACCGCCCGTTCAATACGTGCCAGGTCGCGTTCGGCGACGATCCTGTAAGCACCGACCGAAAGGCGGAAAGTCGCCGAAATTCCGGTCAGCTGCGCCACCGGCCTGATATTCTGACCGGTCTGGAATTCAAGGGGGTAAACCCGATAGGTGACATCGGAAAGGACTTCCCCTCCCTTGATCCTAAGTGTCTGGAGTCTCAAGGCACCCGCGCGGATACGAAATACTTCATTTGTCAGTTGACCGGAATCTACAGCGACTTCTCTGGACTGCACAATCGGTCCGAAGCGCGCGCGAACGAAGTATCGACCGTTCGGCAACTCGACAAGCGGGGAAGAAGAATCCGATTCTTTGATAATTTTGGCATCCGGATTTTGTTCAGGATCAGCGTTAAATATTGTCCAAGCTATTCCATCATCAACCGGCTTTTCCGTACGGGTAAAGAGGGCACTCAGCTGGATACCGGTTTTTTTCGGCGGCGGTGGTTTCCGCAGTCGGGGTTTGCTGACCAACCTGGGTCCGACACTGGCAAATGAGAGCGACAGGGCTGCCGTCAGCTCACTTTGGTTGTTTGTATTTCGGAAAATTCCTCCGGTGTTTCTGGCAATACATTGCAACTGACCGATCTCTTCTGCTTTTATCCCGAGGCCGAGAACTTGAATTCTTAATCCCGGCCGCTTTTTCTTCAAATCGGCGGCAACCTGGCATGGATCTCTGCGACAATTTTCGATCCCGTCGCTGACGAGAATAATAGTTCCCTGATTTTTATTTCGACCCAGGGTTTTTTCCGCGAGTTCCAGGGCTCCCGCGATAGGTGTCTTTCCCAGGGGTTGCAGATTTCTTAGCAGGGCCGGGACGTTTGCCTCTTTAAGGGGCGTCGGCGCCAAAAGCAGTTCTACATCTTCACAATTTCTCTTATATCGATGTCCGTAAGAAATTATTCCCAGTCGACCGCGGACAGGACTGTTCGACAGAGTTTTCAGGATTGAGGACCGAACGATCTCATATTTGGGCTTATCGCCCAACCTTCCCC
>JBPCWG010000204.1:0-7319 GCA_051009705.1 Methyloligellaceae bacterium
GCCAATCAGCCGCGCCTTATCGATGAAGCCGTTACCCAGCTGCGACGCGCTGTCGTTCGGGAAAACACGAGCCCGGAAGGTTACCGCCTCCTGGCCATGGCCTACGGTCGAAAGGGATTGACCGGACAGGCATCCCTTGCGTCCGCTTATCAATATCTCTACCAGGGCAAATTGAAATTTGCCAAGGAACAGGCCAAGCGGGCCCAGACGAAATTCCGCGAGGGCACGCCGAACTGGGTAAAAGCTGACGATATTCTCAAATTCCAGCCGCCAAAAATTCGCTAACCCTGAAACCGGCAGGAAATTCTCACAGGATACGCAAATGGTCTCCAATACAATTAAAGCTCTTGCTGCTGCTGCCCTTGTCGGTATCTTCGTCACTATATTCGTGCTGCTTCAGTCGGGTACCAGCGGCGGTCAGAATCAGACAGCGGACGCAGGCAAAACCGTCGTCAGTGCCGAACTTGACCGCACCCAAATCGAAACAATCGTAAAAGAATACATTCAGAAAAATCCCCGCTTGATAGGTGATGCGCTGTTGGAACTTCAAAGAATCGAAGCCGAGGAAGAGGAAAAACGCGCCCGTGTCGCCATTACCTCGAATTTCGAGAAACTGGCCTATTCCGACTTCGCTTACATTGCCGGTAATCCCAAAGGTGATGTCACGGTTGTGGAGTTTTTCGATTATAATTGCGGTTTCTGCAAACGCGCATTTGCCGACATGGCGCGACTTATCGAGAATGACAAAAATGTACGCGTCGTCTTCAAGGAGTTTCCCATTTTTGGAAAACAGTCAGAAGATGCGGCCCGGGCCGCATTGGCGTCCGTCGAACAAGGCAAATATTTTGAGTTTCACCGACGACTTCTGGTTGATCCCGGGCGCGCCAATAAGACCAAGGCCATGAGCATCGCTCGTGACCTCAATCTTGATGTGGAAAAGCTGCAGACCGATATGAACTCATCCTTTGTCAACAAGGCCCTGGAAGAATCGCAGAAACTGGCCTTGGACCTGCGGATTCAAGGCACCCCCCATTATCTGATTGGTACGGACGTTATCCAGGGGGCACCGGAAGACCTCTATGACCAGATGGTCGCCCGTATTGCCCAGGTCCGAAAAGAGGGATGCGGACTGCAGCGCTGTTAACCATAGATATGTGGAAAACTAGACACTTTGCATGAGATGACAAAAGCGTTACAACGGGCATTGTAGAGATTCCCTTGGAATCCTATGTATCCGGAGTAACATTTTAAAAACTCACGAAGAAAGTCGTTAATCTCTGCATGAGCAATCAGATCTACGTGCTGAATGGTCCCAACCTGAACTTGCTGGGGACGCGGGAGCCGGGAATTTACGGTGACGCGACGCTTGCTTCAGTTGAAACCGCGTGCCGAACCCGGGCCGGTGAACTTGGATTCGAGATCGAATTTTTTCAATCAAATTCCGAAGGCGCGCTTGTTGACAAGATCCACGAGGCCGGCGAGGCCAAGGCCTCCGGTTTGATTATCAACGCCGGCGCCTATTCCCATACCTCCGTTGCCCTGCTGGACGCGCTCCGTGCGACCGGATTGCCCTGCGTTGAGGTTCATATATCGAACATCTTCACACGTGAAAAATTTCGCCACCATACTTATATTTCCTTAGCGGCCATCGGTGTAATTTGCGGGCTCGGCCCGAAGGGGTACACCCTCGCCATCGAGGGACTGAAGGATCATCTTGACAGGGTTGGATAAATCGAAAATGAACAAACGTCCGCCAAGCAGATCAAAAGCAAAAACAAATTCGAAGTCTGGAATTGACAAAACCCTTATCCGCGAGTTGGCGGAACTGCTCACTGAGACTGATCTGAGCGAAATCGAAATTGAAAATGAAGATATCCGGGTTCGCGTCGCCCGCACAACTTCATCGGCTCCGACATCCTACGTCGTTGGACATACGACATCGGCCGAAACCCAGTCTCAGCCGGTCAGTGCCAAGTCGGAACCAGAATCAGAGTCAGGCGAGCGCGATCTCACTAATCATCCGGGGGCCGTAACCTCTCCCATGGTGGGGACCGCCTATCTGGCACCGGAGCCGGGGGCCAATTCCTTTGTTAAGGTCGGGGATGCAGTCAGCGAAGGCGATACCCTGTTGATTGTCGAAGCGATGAAAACCATGAATCGCATTCCCGCACCAAAATCCGGCACCGTGGAGTTGATCCTCGTAGAAGACGGCCAGCCCGTGGAATTTGGCGAGCCGCTTGTGCTGCTGAAATAAAGGGTATCGGGGCATTCATGTTCGAGAAAATTCTGATTGCCAATCGTGGAGAGATTGCGCTGCGCATCCAGCGGGCCTGCAAGGAGCTGGGTATTTCCACTGTCGCTGTGCATTCCACGGCTGACGCCGACGCCATGCATGTGAAGCTCGCCGATGAAAGTGTGTGCATTGGTCCACCGCAGGCCAATGACAGTTACCTGAATATTCCCGCGATCCTGTCCGCTTGCGAAATCACCGGCGCTGAAGCCGTTCATCCGGGTTATGGATTTCTGTCGGAAAATGCACGTTTTGCAGAAATTCTGACCGAACACGGCATTACGTTCATCGGCCCCGACGCCGAACATATCCGTCTTATGGGGGACAAGATCCAGGCCAAGGATACTGTCAAAAAACTGGGAATCCCCGTTGTCCCTGGATCTGACGGTTCGCTGAGTACGGATGCGGAGGCCCATGATATCGCCGAGGACATTGGCTACCCGGTTCTCGTCAAGGCAGCGTCCGGGGGCGGGGGACGCGGCATGAAGGTGGCGGAAACGGCAAAAGACCTGACTGTGGCCATGGCAACCGCCCGCAGTGAGGCCAAGGCCGCCTTCGGTGATGATACACTCTATCTGGAAAAATATCTCGGGCGTCCCCGTCACATCGAAATACAGGTTCTGGGGGACGGCAAAGGTAATGCCATACATCTTGGTGAGCGGGATTGCTCACTTCAACGCCGCCACCAGAAGATATGGGAAGAGGCTCCGTCTCCGGCCTTGAATATTTCGGAACGGGAGAACATTGGCGAAACGGTTTCCCAGGCCATGCGCGATCTGAAATACAAAGGCGTTGGGACCGTTGAATTCCTGTATGAGGATGGCGGATTTTATTTCATCGAAATGAACACACGGCTACAGGTGGAACATCCCGTAACCGAGATGATCACCGGTCTCGACCTGGTTATTGAACAGATTCAGATTGCTTCCGGATCATCGCTGCCTCTAACCCAGGATGATATCCAGTTTGTCGGTCACGCGATTGAATGCCGTATCAACGCCGAAAATCCCAAGACGTTCATGCCTTCGCCCGGTAAAATTGCGCATTTTCATGCCCCCGGTGGGCTCGGGGTGCGAATTGATTCAGCTGTTTATCAGGGTTATTCCATCCCGCCCTTCTATGACAGTCTGATTGGCAAGCTCATTGTCCACGGTCGCAATCGTAACGAATGCATGATGCGCCTGAAACGGGCTCTTGGAGAATGTGTTGTCGACGGCATAGAAACCACAGTTCCACTTTTCGCCTCACTTCTATCGGAACCCGATATAATGAATGGCGATTACAATATTCATTGGCTTGAAAACTATCTGAAAGAGAGTTGATCCGGAACAGGCTTCCGGCGAACCATAGATCCTCGACTGAAATTGATCCACCATGACGACATTTGATGACATGCTGATCGAAATCACGCCGCAGGTCCTCCTGAAAGCCTACTCATGCGGAATTTTTCCCATGGCGGAATCCGCAGAAGATCACGCCCTTTACTGGATCGATCCCGAAGAACGGGGAATCCTGCCTCTCGATCAGGTGCATGTACCGAAAAGCCTTGCTAAAACAATCAGGCGGCAATCATTTGAGATACGCGTCGACGGTAGTTTCTCGGCCGTGATCGACGGTTGCGCCGCATCGCGCCCCGGGCGCCGCAGTACCTGGATCAATCAGCGCATTCGTGACCTGTATCAGCAATTGTTCAAGCTCGGACACTGCCACACCATTGAAGTCTGGCAGGATGGGAAACTCGTCGGCGGCCTCTATGGGGTTCACCTCGGTGGGGCGTTTTTTGGCGAAAGCATGTTCTCGACAGCCAGGGATGCGAGCAAGATCGCCCTGGTCTATCTTGTGGCTCGGCTCAAACATGGAGGCTTCCAGCTACTGGACACGCAATTCGTGACTGATCATCTCAAACAGTTCGGTACTGTTGAAGTTGATCGGAAGAATTTTCATCGCCTGTTGGAAGATGCGTTGGAATTGCGTTCGGATTTTCTCCGATTACCCGCCGATGCGTCCCCAGAGACAGTTTTGCAATTGGTCAGCCAAACATCAAATACCGGGTGCTGAACGGCATTGATTCCCGGACTTTGAGCAAACATCCATCCGGAAAAAATTTTCTGTTCTTCGCCACTGAGTTTGATTTCCTGAACCTCGACAAAAGCCGATGTCAGGGGCGGTTCTTCCGGCGGCCGGGTAAAGCATGTGCGCGGTGTGACTTTCAGGGCGCCGAACTTGACTGTTTCATCAATTTTGATTTCCAGATGGGATATTCGGGCAGTCACCTTATCGAGTGCGGCAAAAACGGCAACTTCGTTTGGAATCTGCTGTGCCTGGGACAGATGCAGTGTCCACGAGACCAGCACACCTGAAAAGGCAAGACACCAAACAATTCTCTTTACGGTCCAGGTCCGAATTTGTCGGGAAAAACAATTCATTGTTGAAAGAGTCCTCAGGGAATTCCCGTGTACATGTTTGATGCGTCAAGCGCAATCCTTAGGTCTGAAACCTGACCACAAAAAGACAGCAGGCGGCGTTGAAGTTAACGGACCCGGTGATGATGTCAAGAATGTCAGAATAGCAGCCTCTCGCAATGAAGCCACAGATTTTGGCCGTCTAGTATCTCAATCTGAGAAATCCGAACGAAGTAAATAAAAAAACCGAAAGTAATGAGCCTCAAAAACTGGTCTCGTGGCTCTTCTTCAAATCCTCCAGGCCTGAAAGAATCAGTTTTTTCACAACATCCAGATCGATATTTTCCAGGTTTTTCAGATACAGGCAAGATTTACCAAGTTTGTGAGGTCCCAATGATTTAAGGATGGTTTCGTAGTTCTGATATCCCGGCATAATATACAATGTGGGACCGCTCTTTCTTGGACTGAATCCCGTGGCCATAAACTGCCCGACATCGCCATTTGCCCGATAGTAAGTATATTCTCCAAACCCGACAATTGAATTCCCCCACATTTTTGGCTTGAGGCCAGTGGTCTCTTTGAAAAGTTTCAGGAGAGCCTTGCTGTCTTTTCGCAATTGATCATTTTCAATGCCATTCAGAAATGCCGAAACGCTGCCTGTGTTTTTCTTTGTCTTCAGCTCGATTTTCTTGGCCATCACAATTCAACCGGATACGTATAACTGTTTCATATGAATGCAGACATTGTAGTCATCAATTTGGAGAAAATACAATTATCATCAATTGGCATCACCAATCGACGGTTGCCGCAAATGAATCAGGCGCTCCCTGGAATTTAAGAGCGCCTCACTATGTCAATCCGTTCGCGATTATTTATTGTCCGGCTGCCAGGCTTCGTAGTCCCCCGTCGCCGCGGGTCTTTGTCCGGAGGCAAGCGTGCTGCCATCAGGGCGATAAGCATGGGGAGTTCCCGTCTGATTGGCCTGATGTGTTTTCTGCCAACTTCTTGGCTGGTATTTCTCATCCACCGGCGGGACATCGGTTATGTAGTGCATCCAACCATGCCATCCCGGGGGAATCGATGACGCTTCCGAAGTGCCGTTGTAGACCACGTAGCGTCGATGTCCCTTCTTATCACGGTAATATTTGTTGCCCAGTTCGTCTTCACCGACGAACTCGCCACGACGCCACAAAGTCAGACGCATGCCGAACGTATTACCACTCCACCAGCTGAAAATTTCCTTGAACCTTGGCATAAACCCGTTCTCTCAAAATTGGCTTTCAAAGAAGATCTGTCGAAGGAATCTGAGACTGTATTTTCGGGACTATGCCCGTCGGAAAGAGACGTGTCTACCCCTGGCATTCGGACATGATGACCTGTCGCACATGAAAGCCTGAATACCGAAAATATTAGCCAGGATTCTGGACCGTTTCACTCAGACGATCAATTTATAGGGGTTAAATGTGCCAGACATCTTCTTGTTCGGTTGAATTTGCCGGAGTCTGTACCGGCTGTTTGTTATCGACGACTGAGGTTGCACGCGGCAAGCGCACTTCATCACTTGTTGATGGGCCGTCCGTGGCCGCGGTGCTGTCCGAATCCTCGCCCTTTTGCGCGACGATTTGGCGGATTTCCTCTTCAACCGCCTGACGCTGCCGGCTGGCGGCGACAAGCTCACGGGCATTCTCGATTTCGTAGCGGCTGTTTTTAAGAACAAATTGCCGGTCATCCGAAAGAATCCAATCCAGACGCCGCTTAAGCATCGCTGCAGACACGGGTTTAACGAGCACCTGATGAGCACCGGCAATCAGCGCCTGATCGATGAAGGTTGCCGAAACCTGCCCGGTAACGAGGATAATCGGCAAATAACTGAGCGGTTTCATGCTTTTATGACGCATCATGTGAATCAGTTCACAGCCGTTCAGCCTGTCCATCTGCCATTCTACAAAAACTAAATTGGCCGGTTCTGTCTGCAATTCCCTAAGCGCATCGCTGGGATCGGCGAAAGCTCGGTACCGCTTGATGCCCAATCCGGACAGGAGATCACGCATCGTCTGATGGCTGGCGCGCTGATTGTCCACAAGGACGATATCCAGATCGCTCATTTTCCCGCCAAAAGCTGTGTGATGGGACATAAATCCCCTCCGATCGCCAGAATATTCGAATTATCAAAATACCCTTAGCGGGTTAACAGGAAGTAAGAATTTGCTTATGTGGCGGCCGGCTGGGCAGGACCAGCTATCCCGGGAAACGGCTCAATGGAATTTCCGTACATTTTACACGTACAGAATTCGGAATTTTTGCTTTATGACTTTTGGAAATATGGACGCAGCAATGTCTGCGTCCAATACTTAGAATAATCTCTCAATACGGTGTTTAAGAGATCACAGGCGGCAAATTCATCATAGCCCGGAAGGCCCAGTGGCAAGGACTAGCCTTCGTTAGCCAGCATGTGATCCACAAGCTGCTCCGAGGGAGTTCCGTCAACCAGGAGCTTATTCTCTTCCTGGTATTCAGATATGGCGAGTTCAGTCTGGGGACCGTAAAAGCCGTCTACGGTCCCTGGATCAAAGCCATGCTCCACCAGAAGTTTCTGAGTTTCGAGCACGAGCCCCGATTTGTAATTC
>JBPCWG010000205.1:0-4657 GCA_051009705.1 Methyloligellaceae bacterium
CTTCGAGTGAGAATTGATTCATTTGTCAAGGTAATCTGCCAAAAATTTGAGAGTTTTTCAGAGAATTTGTGCTTATTCACATTTATTAACAGGTTAAAAATTGGACCCTCATGAAGGCATTTACTTCTCTGTGGAGATTCACTTAAGGTCCACCCACGTTATCGACAAAGAGGGGCGTTAACGTTTGCAGGCTGGGGATTGCGGGGGTCTCCGGCCTGTTCCATTTCTCAATCATTAAACCAATATTTTCTAACCTGGGTGATGCGAGATAATCATCCGCCGAGAGTGTTATTCGGATTGGATATTTCGGGATCGGCAATACCAATAAGTGACGCTGCTGTTGCAGAAGTTTGCGCCCTGGTCCCCAGTTCCGTCCCTAATTTTATTGTGCAAATGTCTGAGATCAATTCTTCAAAGAGCCCCGATCAGCGGGTTCAATATGAAGCCTGATTGACAAATGTTATAACATAACACTATATTTCAGCGTTACGCTGTCCATTCGCGAATGAAGTAGATCCCGCGTTCAGCTTCAATTGGTCAGCCGACAAAGCATGCAATACGAATACGGCTTATATGAATTTATGTCCGTCGAAAGCTCACATTCGCTGGTCTTTGACAATTTGACTCTGGGGTATCAGAGCCATCCTGCCATTCATCACCTTTCGGGCGCCATATCCCGGGCATCGTTGACAGCTATTGTCGGAGCCAATGGCAGTGGCAAGTCAACCCTTTTGAAGGGCATTGTCGGATTATTACGTCCCATGTCCGGTGAGCTGAATCTTGCCCACGACCAACGGGTGGCCTATCTGCCGCAGCAGTCGGAGCTGGATCGTACTTTTCCTGCCCGTGTCAGGGATGTGGTCGCCATGGGATTGTGGGACAAGTGCGGTTTGCTCCAGCGCCGTTCCGCAGAGGATCACAATTCGGTCCGGGAAGCGCTTATGGCCGTGGGGCTTGAAGGTTTTGACGACCGTCCCATTGACAGCCTGTCAGGGGGGCAGTTGCAGCGCGTGTTGTTTGCGCGGGTCCTTGTTCAGGATGCCAATCTGATCCTACTCGACGAACCTTTCAATGCTATCGATTCTAAAACCGTTTCCGATCTTGTCGCTCTCATTCACCGTTGGCACCAGGAGGAACGAACCATACTGGTGGTCGTTCACGATCTGGAACTGGTCCGAGATCACTTTGAGAACGCGCTATTGCTGGCTCGACATCCCGTTGCCTGGGGCGATGTGGACACTGTGCTTCAACCGGAGAATTTGCTGAAAGCACGGAACTTCCGGGAAACCTGGGATGAAGAGGCCCCCTGGTGCGATGTTTCCGATCATGATGGTCATGTCCTTCACAAGCATAAGAAATCATCTGCGGGATCATCGGCCGAGATCAGGGATACGGTCACGGGATGACCGGCATTTACACTCTATTTCTCGCCCCCTTCATCGAATTTCAATTCATGCAACGGGCGCTTCTCGGTGCCGCTTTGTTGACGATTAGCGCCTGTCCCGTCGGTACATTTCTGATGTTGCGACGCATGAGCCTCGCGGGTGATGCCATGGCTCATGCCATTTTGCCGGGGGTTGCGGTTGGTTTTCTCTTGTTTGGATTGCAAATCGTACCCATGACCCTGGGCGGGCTGGTTGCCGGAATTGTTGTGGCACTAGCGGCAGGTTTTGTGTCGCGTCTGACGATCCAAAAAGAAGATGCTTCTCTTGCCGCCTTTTACTTGATTTCCCTCGCCGTCGGTGTGTTGCTAATATCCGTTAGGGGGACGCCCGTGGATCTGATGCACATCTTGTTCGGGTCAGTTCTGGGCCTTAACAATGAAGCCCTGTTCCTCATTGTTCTCATTACAGCCCTGTCTCTGGCCTTTCTCGGGATTTTCTGGCGCGCCCTTGTTGCTGAATGTCTGGACCCGCTTTTTCTGCGCTCGGTTTCGCGATTGGGGCTTCCGGTTCATTTTCTGTTTCTCAGCCTGGTCGTGATGAATCTCGTTGCAGGATTTCTGGCGTTGGGAACCCTGCTGGCTGTTGGCTTAATGATATTGCCGGCCGCTGCCGCCCGGTTCTGGACATCGCGTATTGAGATGATGTGTCTTCTTGCGGTAATCATTGGCCTGGTGTCCTGTTATGCGGGGCTTCTTCTCTCGTTTCACGCTTCGTTTCCCACGGGACCCGCGGTTATTCTCAGCACCGGTCTGGTGTATTTCATTTCCATCACTTTTGGTGAACGGGGACTTATCCGCAACCGCCGGCAAACCCACCACCGGGTGGCGTAGGATTGGCAGCGTTTTCATGAGCCAGCTTCGAATATACACTTGCATGCGAGTTGTTATCGCTATCTGTATCATTTGCAGTTTGAATTTCTCAGCCCATAGCAAAGAACGTCTTAAAGTGGTCGCGAGTTTTTCGATCCTGGCAGATTTTGCAGAGAATGTCGGCGGGGAATTCGTTTCCGTAACGAGCCTTGTGGGTCGTGATGGGGATACCCATAATTTTCAACCCAAACCTGCCCATGCAATCGCGCTTACTAAGGCCGACATTGTCTTGATCAATGGTTTAGCCCTGGAGGGTTTTTTAAAGCGGCTGGTGGGAGCATCCGGTGCCTCTGACAAAATTGTCAAAGCCAGCCAGGGTGGAATGTTTCTGGGTATTGACCCGCATGAAGTCAGCGCTCACGGGCACAAGCATGGGTCCGTAAAGCATGCGTCAACAGAATCTGTAATGGATCCTCATGCCTGGCAATCTGTGCGTAATGCCCTCATCTATGTCAAAAATATTGAAATCGCTTTCTGCCGATCCGATCCGGCCAATTGCAGGGAGTATCAGCGCAATGGGGCAGCCTATCAATTGGATCTCAAAAATCTCGATTCTGAAATTCGGACAATGCTCGAAGAAATTCCGGCCAACAGACGCAACATCATGACCTCCCACGCGGCCTTTAATTACTTTGGGCAGGACTACGGATTAAATTTCTTCGCGCCACAGGGAAGATCTGCAAATGCCGATACGTCCGCGCGTGCCATGGCCACGCTTATTCGCCAGATCCGTCGTAACAATATATCGGCGTTATTTCTGGAGAATGTTTCGAACTCTCGACTTCTCGATCAGATCGCTCGGGAAACAGGTTTGAAAGTGCAGGGAAGACTTTATTCCGATGCCCTTTCATCGCCAGCAGGCGATGCGCCGACATACATTCAGATGATGCGCTACAATATACAGACCATCAGGAATGCCATTCTTGCTCCGTGATGGATACCGGGTTATCACCGAACAAATAACGGGGGACATGGTGTCCCCCGATTTGGTTTCTGGATTGATCACAAATTTGCGTCAAAGCGTTTTTACTTAACAGCACCTGAGGATTTCAGGTGACGGGCCATGCCGGCGACATTCATTTTCCGCCAATTGCCGTATTGCTGCCAGTCCTTATATTCATCCATGGTGACACTTGCCTGAAGCTCTTCTACTGATTTACCGGTTTTCAGACCTTCGAGAACTTGCTGGCGAAGTTTCTCCATGTAGACACGTGCATCCTTGGCATCAGCTTTCACTCCAACAGATCCATGGGCCGGTGCAAACACTTCAAAGTCGAGAGATTCAATTTTCTTAATCTGGTTGATCCAGCCATCGATGTCCGATCGCGGCATATCCCGGAAAGGCAGACGCTTTGGCGAGGCGGCGTCCGTGATGAAGGCCACGTTCTCGGGACGCACGACCACGGCAATAAGATCCGTGCCGTGTCCCTTGCCGAGATAGGTAAGTTCAAAGGTTTTACTACCGACTTTGAGAGTGTAATTGTCTTTGAACCTCTTGGTGGGTTTTAAACCGTCAATCGCTTCGGGTGCATTTTCCTGAGCAATGACCGTCTTTGCCCGAAGTGCGGTTCCACCAGATGCGTGATCCCCGTGACTGTGGCTATAGATCAGGTGTGTAATATTCTCATTGGTTATCTGTTTCAGATTGACCCGAAGATAAGATGCCGCGTCAGCATTGATGGGGTCAACAACCACTACACCGTCACCGGTGGGAACCACCAGAGCGAAATGGAAATTGTTTTGAAATCGGTACACATCACCTTTGACTTTGGTAATGCTGCGCTTGGGTTCCTGGGCCGTCGCCGAGGTGATGCCGAGTGCAAGAAGTCCTGCAAGGGTCATCAGAAATATTGATCGTTTTTTCATTTATTCCTCCGTTACCAGTCCGAACTGAGTTGAGTTGCCACAGGATCGTGGCTTACTACATTCAATTTACAGTTCCAAGATGTGTTCTATTTCAGAAGCAGGCTCCGAAAGGTAGCCGTTATCGATCACAATTAGTTGAAGAAATTATTGTTTCCATATTGGCCCGGATCTTTGCGATTGCCGGAATGACGAACAAACGGCCCGGAGGCACGGTCCCAATTGTGCTTCCATGTTGCGCCCGCTTGTGTGTATTTCCGCCGGCTAACTGTGGCGAAACTCCGGCCCGAAAGGGACATATACGATCAAACCGTGTTATTCTTCTTGCGATTTCATACTCGTTGTCGCTTGAAAGAGAGGGACTCATGGATTCTTTCCGAAACATTTTGTGCCTACTGTCTATCATTCTCGTCACCGGATTTGCTCGGGCGTCTGAACTTCGCTCACCGGATGCGGAGCTTGAACCCATCGATGTGGTGA
>JBPCWG010000206.1:0-3578 GCA_051009705.1 Methyloligellaceae bacterium
CTGGAATTCTTTACGGCAGTTATGCTGGTCAGGCCTATTTCGCCATGGCCGCCATGGGGGGGGTAGCGTTATTACTGTCACTCATTCTTGTTGGGCAGCAGAACAAGCGCGCGCCCACAACTTGAACCCTGCTAACCCCAGAGTTCGGGGACTGGCGGGTCTACCAGTGCACCGCGATAGTTGAGCCCTGGATGCCGGTCTTCACGCAGCAGCAGCGGACCGTCGAGATCCACCCAGTCTGCGGTACCCGCGAGCAAAAGCGCAGGCGCCATGGACAGAGATGTCGCAACCATACACCCGACCATGATTTTCAGATCAAGGCTACGGGCTCGGTGAAGGAGATCGAGTGCAGCCGTCAAACCTCCGGTTTTATCGAGTTTGACATTGATGGCGTCATAGCGTCCGGCGAGATCCGCAAGACCATCTGGATCACGACATGACTCATCCGCCGTAATAGGGACGGGATGGGTTATGTCAGCCAGAAGGCCGTCGCCATTCGCGGGCAAAGGTTGTTCGACCATTTCCACCTGGTTGGCGCTGGCCGCCTGCAACAGCGATTCCAGGTCAGACGGTTGCCATCCCTCATTGGCATCGACGATCAGGCGCGCGTCCGGTCGCGCTTTTCTGACGAGTGATATTCGTTCTTTATCCCCCGTGTCCCCCAATTTGAGTTTGAGCAATGGATAGGAGCAGGACGCCGCTTTTTCAGCCATTGTTTCAGGCCTGTCGAGACTGATCGTATAGGCAGTGACGTGTGATTGCGGTGGATCGAGCTCAGCGAGTTCGTTAACCCGTCGGGATGCGGTTTTCGCTTCAAGGTCCCACAACGCACAATCGACCGCATTGCGAGCGGCTCCGGCAGGCAAGAGGTCCAGAAGGTCAGTGCGTGCAAGTCCGTGTTGTAGCTCCTTGGAAAGAGAGAGGATCTGGGATTTGACGGATTCCAAACTCTCCCCATAATGCGCATACGGAACGCACTCTCCCTGACCTGTAACCTGTCCCGACGTTAAGACAACGCGGATTGTTTCAGCAGATGTTTTTGGCCCCCGCGAGATAGTGAACACCTGGCTAAGCGGCCAGGATTCTTCAAACAGCTCCAATTTGATGGCGTTCATGATACACGTTTAATTCAGGTGATGCGGTTCAAGGCGATGTGGTACCCGATGCTCCGGGTCAGACGATACGACCGCTCGCATGGGCCAACAGCAGATATACACGGCCCGTTTCCGACACCAGGTAATTCATCATCAGGGATCCGGCGGGATCGCGTTTCTGGGCTTCTTTCAGGAGCTTTTCAAAGTCTGACAGGTAGCGCAGAACCGTTTGTCTGAATGCCGGATCAGCGTGGTACCGGTTCTGAATTTCATCAAATGCGATCTGCCCATCGTTCGAATAGAGATTGCGGTTAAACACACCGCGTTCGCCGCTTTGATAACGTTGCCAGACATTGGCCGCGGTTTGATGATCAATAGCTTTGGCGATGACATCGATTTTTAGGCCGCCTCCTGCGGCAGTTGATTCCTGCTTCCTGCCTGGACGGCTTTCGCTGCTGTTCCGGACTTTTTCGTCGGAAGCGCGGGCCAGAAGGTCTCCCATTGACCAGTTTTCCTGGGACCGGGGCGCCGATCCTTGTTGACCGGCAGTGGCCTTTTGGGCATTGCCTGCCCGTCCCGCCTGGGTTAATTGCGGCGCGTTTTCCCCGCGCTGCCTCACGCGCTGCGGCGGTTGGTGGCCGACACTGATATCTGCCCGTCCGCGTCCAATGTCATCGGATCTCGCGTACTCGACAGAAGCACTCTGCAGGGCTTCCAGTGCCCGTAATTGATCACCAAGGGCGCGATGCATAGCCGTAGCGCCTTCACGTGTCGATTCAGGGAGCTGATCAATCTTGTTGCGCAGGTCTGTCTGTGTTTTCTCCAGATTCTTAGTAGCTTCGAGGGCACTCTGGTTCAAATTCTCGGTCGTGCTTGAAATATCCTTGGACAGTGTGCTGAACTGGTTTTTGACTTCCTGATTGACATCGGCAAATCGGGCTTGCATCTCCTGGACAACTTTTTCCGCATGAGCCTGGGTATTGGTACGCAGTTTCTGCAGTTCCGCCAATGCATCTCGGGAAGAGCTTTCAGACTGAGAACTGAGCTTGTCGGTCAGACTGCGGGCCTTTTTCTGGGCACTGGACAGGGATGTTTCAAGTTGATGCGAATAGGATCGCATCATTTCATCAAGATCAACGGTCTTGTTTGATATGTTGTCGATCAGTCCGGCAAGTTGTGTCTGGCGATTTCCCAGCAACGCATCAATATTCTGCTGTGACGATTCCAGGGTCCTTATGGCATGAATGATATCATCACCCCGTACTTCGAAACGGTCAATGAGCGTGTGCACTTGTTCCAGCAGTCCGTTTGAAACATTTCTCAGTGCATGGGCCTGGGTCGCGAGGGACTCCAGTGATTGAATGGACTCTGTTGTCATGCCCTCGGTTGTTACACGAAATGCTTCAACGCCTTTCATAAAGGTTTCGTCAAACACTTCGGCCTGTTGCACAAAAGCCGAGTTCAGCTGTCGCATGCGATCGTCAAGATGGCCGCCAAGTTCGTTGACCCGTTGAGTGAAGGCTGCATCAATGGCCTTGGTACGTTCGACCATGGAGTGATCAATATTGCGCATATGATCCGTGAGGACCTGCTGCAGGTGCTTGGTGCGGGTCTCCAACGTATTGCTGACACCCGCGGTCTTCTGGGTAAGGGTTGTTTCGATGGATGCCAAATTTTTGGTCGCACTGTCGATGACCTGGCTCAGGCGGATCTGTTCTCCGCCCAGACGTTCAAGGAGCTGCGGAACGTCGCGAGTGACGCGATCAGTCATCTGAGACAGTGTCTGAACGAGGGCGTTACCTTTTGCCGATAGAAGTTCAGCCGTTTTCTGGGATGAATTTTCAATCTGCTTGTTCATGAGCTCAGCGGCCTGATGAACCTGCTCGGCAGCATTTTTACTCTGGGTCACCAGCTGTTCGGTAATCAAGTTCCCGCGATTCTTGATCTGTTCGTCAATGGAACTGCCGGCGCTTGCGATAGCAGCCGTTACCTTATTGCCGCTTTCGCCAAGACTTCCGGCAATACCTTCGCTGGCGCTCGAAATCTTCTGCGCCACCTGGTTGGCGGCATTGTTAACTTCCTGGGCAACCTGGCCACCGAGCCCTTTCAGGGCCTGGCTGACTCTTTCGCTGTTATTGGCCAGTGCTTCTCGCTCACTCGCCAGTTCTTCGATCAGGCTGCGAATGCGGACTTCATTCTCGCCGTAAGAACGTTCGAGAGCGGAGACTTCGTTGTGCACAAGGGCTTCCAATTCGCCCGCCCGTCCCAGGGCACGGCTGATAGCGTCATTCATGGCCGCAACCTGACGGCGAACATTCTGCCCCAGGGAAGCCACCTGTTGCTCGGCGATCCTGTCGGGTTCAGCTAGTCGCACGGCAACCTCGGTCATCGCCGAAGAAACGAGTTGCAACTCCTGGGTCCGCCATGCAAGCAGAGCCAGATACCAGAAGATCACGACCGGAATGATCAGGCCGCCAATCATCG
>JBPCWG010000207.1:0-5784 GCA_051009705.1 Methyloligellaceae bacterium
GTAATCAGGGCCGTCGGATTGGAAAATGCATTGTTCCGGAACGTAATGACCGCCCCCTTCGGGCCTGTCTCTATCTGCTGAATTCCGGCCCTGCGACACAGGGTTTTAATTCTGACTATGTTAAGCAGATGGCCGACTTCCTCAGGCATTTCGCCAAAGCGATCGACAAGTTCGGCCCCGAATGCTTCGATCTCCTGGTTATCTGTAATGCGCGAGAGACGGCGATAGAGCCCGAGGCGTAATTGCAGGTCGGGCACATAGGCTTCCGGAATAAGGACTGCGGTCCCCAGCGAAATCTGCGGTGACCACTGATCCTCCACGGGCGACCCCTCCCCCCCTTTCAGGGATGCAATCGCTTCTTCCAGCATGGATTGGTAAAGCTCGTAGCCCACCTCCCGGATATGGCCGGACTGCTCCTCTCCCAGGAGGTTCCCCGCCCCTCTAATGTCGAGATCATGGCTGGCAAGGCTGAAACCCGCCCCCAGCGTGTCAAGCGACTGCAAGACCTTCAAACGTTTTTCTGCAGCGACCGTCAGCTTGGCATTCACGGGGATGGTAAAATGAGCATAGGCGCGGGTTTTGGACCGCCCGATTCGGCCACGCAGCTGGTAGAGCTGTGCCAGACCAAATATGTCGGCGCGATGTACAATCAGCGTGTTTGCGGTGGGAATATCCAACCCGGATTCGACGATGGTGGTTGACAACAGGACATCAAATTTCTGCTCGTAAAACGCGTTCATGACGTCATCGAGTTGCGCCGGAGGCATCTGTCCATGGGCACGGGCAACGCGCAGTTCCGGCACGTATTCAGCCAGGAACTGGCCTGCCTCATCGAGGTCGGAAATCCGCGGACAGACATAAAAGCTCTGCCCGCCCCGGAACCGTTCCCTGAGCAGGGCTTCGCGGATGACGACAGCATCAAAGGGCAGAATAAAGGTTCGGACGGCGAGCCTGTCCAAAGGCGGCGTCGTGATCAGGGATAGCTCCCGCACCCCCGTCAAGGCTAGCTGCAAAGTTCGGGGAATTGGGGTTGCCGTCAAGGTCAGTACATGGACATCCTCGCGAAACGTTTTAAGGCGCTCCTTGTGCTGAACGCCGAAATGTTGTTCCTCATCGATTATGAGCAATCCCAGATGGGCAAATCGAACCGTTTTTCCGAGCAAGGCATGGGTGCCGACAATGATATCGATTTCGCCGCTGGCGACGCCGTCCTTGGCAGCGGTTAGATCCCTGGCGCTTACCAGTCGCGAGGCCTGGGCAATGCGGACCGGGAATCCGCGAAAACGCTCGGCGAATGTCGCGTAATGCTGTCGGGCCAAAAGTGTCGTGGGAACGACTATGGCCACCTGATAACCGGCCATCACCGCAATCATCGCTGAACGCAGGGCCACTTCCGTTTTTCCAAATCCCACATCGCCGCAAATCAAACGGTCCATTGGGCGCCCGCGTGCCAGATCTTCGATGACTGAATTGATCGCGGTTTTCTGATCCTCCGTCTCCTCGAAAGGAAAGCGGGCGCAGAATTCTTCGTAAATTCCCTCCGGGGGTTGCATGGGAGTGGCGCTGTTCAGCTCCCGCTGCGCCGCAACGGCAATCAGCTTTTCGGCCATGTCACGAACGCGCTTTTTCAGTTTCGCCTTACGGTTCTGCCAGGCCACACCTCCGAGCCGGTCGAGAGGAATACCGGAATCTTCTGGCCCGAACCGGGACAGAAGCTCAATATTTTCAACCGGGAGGTAAAGCCGGTCGTCACCGTGATAAACGAGCTCAAGACAGTCATGTGGCGCTCCGGCCGCCTCAATCGTTTTGAGACCGGAGAACCGCCCTATACCATGTTCGGCGTGTACGACAAGATCACCGATATTGAGAGTGGAGACCTCGAACAGAACATCACTGGCCTTGGCCGAGCGTTGACGAGGTCGGGTGAGACGATCGCCAAGAATATCTTGCTCGGAAAGGATAACCGTTTTTTCGGAAACGAACCCTGATTCCAGTCCGAAGATTGCGAACCCGATCGCATTTGCAGGAAGTTTCAGAACGTCGGACCAGTTTTCGACTTTGACACCGCCGCTAAGCTGGTGTTCACCGAGAAGAGACATCAGGCGTTCCCGCGATCCCCGGCTCCAGCAGGCGATGACGACCCTTTTCTTGTCATTCAGGCACTGGCGGATGTGGGCGGAGACCGCCTCGAATACATTCGTTGAACTGTCCTTGCGTTCCGTGACGAATTTACGTCCGCCGCGACCGTTAAGGGAAAAGGATGGTACATTTTGTACATCACTGGGCACTTCGAAACTTGTGAGCGAACGAACGGACCGCGACTGCAAGAGTGTGTTCCAGTCTTCCTCACCTAAAAATAAATGTTCCCTGGGCACGGGTTTATAGGGCGGTGCGCCAAAAGCCTTTTGTTCCTGAGCTTCGAGCCGGGCCTGATAGTGATCGTCAATTTGCTCCAGCCGCTGCTGTCGGGCATTTTCCGACAGGGGATCGAGGCAAATAAATCCTTCAGGCAGATAGTCGAAAATTGTTGCGAGTTTTTCATGAAAGAGCGGCAGCCAATGCTCCATCCCCTGATAACGGGATCCGGATGAAACAGCCTCATAGAGGGGATCGTGCTCGGTAACGGTGCCGAACAGTTCAACATAGCGTTGGCGGAATTTTCGAATATCCTTTTCACCGCACGGAATTTCACTCATCGACAGCAGTACGAGATTTGTCGACTGACCGGTGGTTCGCTGCGTATCAGGATCAAATCGACGGATGGATTCAAGGGTGTCGCCGAAAAAGTCAAGGCGCATAGGCTTGCCGTGTCCAGGCGGGAAAAGATCGAGAATTCCACCCCGAACCGCATATTCGCCGGGATCCATGACTGTTTCAGATCTCTGAAATCCGTTCTGAACGAGATGTGCAATCACCTTGTCCATCGGGACGATGGCGCCGGTGCGGAGTTTCAGAGCCGCCAATTTGATGAAATCCCGAGACGGCAGACGCTGCAATGCCGCATTCATCGTTGTCAGAACAATGGTCGGTTGATCCTTTCTGGCCAAAACCAGCCGCGTAAGGGTGGCAATGCGGCGGCTGGTGATCGCAGGATTGGGAGAACTGCGGTCATAAGGGACCGTATCCCAGGCCGGGAACTCCAATACGCGCACGTGCGGGGCAAAAAACTTGACCCCCCCGCTCATCAGGGCCAGCCGCTGATCATCCCGGCAAATATGCAATAATAGCGGTGTTTGTTCCGCTTTCTGCACGAGCTCGCTAATGAACAGGGCATCCAGGCCTTCCGGTACACCCGAAACCAGCACATGACCCTTGGCCAGAACGAGTTCTGAAGACGGCGCCGCCTCGGTATCAGCAAATCCAACAGTCATAGTGGCTCAGGGTCTTTGCTCGGTTTCCAACTTGTGAAATTTACGAATATCCTCGACCAGGGCCGAGAAATCCGCCTCGGGACTTTGTTCTCCTTTGAGCACCCAAGAATCGATTGTCGGATCCGGTATTTGCAGAAATTTTTCAAATAATTCAATCTCTTGGAATTCCATAAGTGGAATTTTGGACTCCGCATATTTTCCCAGAACAAGGTCCATTTCCTTGGTGCCACGATGGTTGCATCTATAAAGGGCGCGACGGCGACGGCGTTCCAATTCTTCCATGGTTTCCCCAGTTTCCAGAGTTTGACTTGACTGTAGGCTGAGCAGGCTTCACCCTTCCTTCGCTTTCGGAGATATAACGTCACGAGGCAGACTTGTCAGCCCGTAGTTTAAAATCCGGCTCATAAAAATATATTCCCGGGTTCCAAATGCATAATGAGGCCAGGTGGATCAAAACGGGTGACGAAGAGTTCGACATGAGGCCGCAAAAACTCAATCCGCTATTCGCGGACGTAACCAATATCAAGGGAATTGGTCCGCGCTCGCAGAAACATCTGACCAAATTGCTGGACATGCAAACCGTCGGCTCGCTGCCGAAAGTCCTGGATCTGCTCTGGCATATGCCGACCGGACTAACCGACAGGCGGTCGCAGCCGCGCATAGAAGATGCAGAACCGGGAACCATTGTCACCCTTAAAGTCCGCGTGCTCCGCCACAATGCGCCGCCCCGGCGTACGAAAGCGCCTTACCGGGTCGTGGCGGAAGATGAAAGCGGTCAGGTTACCCTTGTGTTTTTTCGCGGGGACAAACGCTATTTGCAGTCCGTACTGCCGGTCGGAGAGATTCGCTATGTCAGCGGCCGCATCGAATCCTATGGTGACAAACTGCAGCTGCCCCATCCGGACCTTATCCTCGATGAACAGGAATTCCAGACCGCTCATCTCCTCGAACCGGTCTATCCGCTCACAGCCGGCCTTTCAGGCAAAATCCTCAATAAAGCCATACATAATGCTCTCGAACGTCTGCCGGAATTTGAGGAATGGATCGACAAATCCCTCATTGAGGCTAATCGTTGGCCATCATTTCCGGAAGCCCTCAAGGCTATCCATCGCCCGGAAAGCGAGCGGGATATCTCCACAACCAATCCGCCGCGCCTGCGGCTTGCTTATGATGAGCTTCTGGCCAATCAGGTCGCCCTCGCCCTGGTGCGTCTCAATACAAGCGGGCTGCCCGGACGGGCCATAAAGGGATCGGGTGAATTACGAGATAAAATCTTGAAGGCCCTCCCCTTCGCGCTTACCTGGTCCCAGGAACTGGCGCTGAACGAAATCCGTGCCGATATGGCAACGGACAATCGCATGCTGCGGTTGCTCCAGGGGGATGTGGGAAGCGGCAAGACTATTGTCGCCCTTTTGACCATGGTTGAAGCCGTTGAAGCCGGCCACCAGGCCACGCTGATGGCACCGACGGAGGTTCTGGCCCGGCAACATCTGGAGTCCCTGGCGCCGCTCTGCCAGGCCGCGGGCATACACATCGCCCTTCTGACGGGTCGGGAAAAAGGCCGACCGAGAAAACAGATCCTTGAAGCGCTAGCTGCCGGTCTTGTCGATATTGTTGTCGGCACCCACGCGCTTTTCCAGGATGATGTACATTTCAAGGACCTCGGCCTGGCTATCATTGACGAACAGCATCGTTTTGGTGTCCACCAGCGCCTGGCCCTGCAACGCAAAGGCGGCGTCAAAGGCGCCGATGTGCTGGTGATGACAGCAACACCCATTCCGCGGACCCTGGTGCTCACCCATTACGGTGATATGGAAGTCTCACGTCTGACGGAGAAACCGGCGGGACGCAAACCGATTGCCACGCGCGCCGTCCCTTTTGAACGTGTTGAGGAAATACTCTCAGGCCTGCGCAGGGCCCTTCAGGATGGCGCTCAGGCCTATTGGATTTGTCCCCTCGTGGATCGCTCGAATCTCATGGACCTTGCTGCAGCCGACGAGCGCCATGCCTATCTTACGCAACAGTTTGGCGACAGGGTTGGCCTGGTGCATGGGCAGATGGGCGGGCATGCAAAAGATGCGGTCATGGCCGCTTTCAAAGATGGGAATCTTTCTATCCTCGTCGCCACAACAGTTGTTGAGGTCGGTGTCGATGTCCCAAATGCCAATATTATGGTGATCGAACATGCGGAAAGATTTGGACTGGCCCAGCTCCACCAGCTTCGCGGCCGTGTCGGTCGCGGCGAGCGCGCTTCTTCCTGTGTTCTTCTTTACCACCCGCCGCTGGGGGAAACGGCCCGTAAACGCCTCGAAATCATGCGGACGACTGAAGATGGCTTTGTGATCTCGGAAGAGGACTTGCGTTTGCGTGGTGGGGGGGAGTTGTTGGGAACGCGGCAAAGCGGTCTACCGGA
>JBPCWG010000208.1:0-3350 GCA_051009705.1 Methyloligellaceae bacterium
CCCTATCGTGGTGCCGGTCGTCCGGAAGCGACTTTTATCATTGAGAGGACAATTGACGCAGCAGCGCGGGAGTTATCGATTGATCCCTATGAATTGCGGTTTCGCAATCTGATTCCAAGCACATCCATGCCCTTCGATACAGGCTTTCTTTTTAACTACGACTGCGGTGATTTTCCAGCAAACATGTCAACGGCCAGGCAACTCAGTCAATATGACACGTTTCCCGACAGGCGATCCAAAGCCAGGGATAACGGCCGGCTTCGGGGTATCGGGTTTTCCAATCCCATCGAAGTGGCAGGTGGCCCTTTCGTCAAGCCCATGGGTGATCATGCGGGCCTGTCATTGCAGGCTGATGGAACCTGGGAACTGAAGCCCGGTGCCATGTCTACCGGGCAGGGACTGGAAACTGCATTTTCCGATATCGTTGCGGATCGCCTTGGTTTGCGGCCGGAGCAAATAACTTATCGACAAGGGGATTCCGACCTTTTGCCCGGTGGCCGCGGTAGTGGAGGTTCGAGCAGTACGCCGGTGGGGAGCGGTGCAGTCGTCACTGCCGTTGAAAGTTTTGTCGCGGCGGCGAAAAAACTCGCGGCGGAAAAACTAGATTCTGCAGAAAGCGAAGTTGAGTTTGAAGACGGCCTTTTCAAACTCAAGGACTCGAATGAGACTCTGGACTGGGATGACATTCAAAATCTTGTTAGGGAAAGCGGCCAGGAATCCCTCTCTGTCAATGCGGAATTCCACCCTTCCGCGGTTACATTTCCAAATGGCTGCCATGTCTGCGAAGTCGAAATTGATACCGCGACCGGTGAACTGAAGATCATCAATTACACCGTTGTCGAAGATGTAGGGAATGTGCTTAACGAAACTTTTGTCAAAGCCCAGATCCATGGCGGTGTCGCCCAAGGAGTGGGGCAGGCACTGGGAGAGGTGCTGGTCTATGAAGAGGGGGGGCAACTGGTTACAGGAACTTTCATGGACTATGCCATGCCGAGAGCTGATGATTTGTGCAATGTTACCGTCGCCTGCCAAAGCGTCCCGACCACCGTCAATCCTCTGGGGGCTAAGGGTGTGGGGGAGGCGGGAACAGTGGGTTCTCTGGCGGCTACAATGAATGCGGTTTGTAATGCGTTGGCACAAATTGGCGTCAATAATCTGGAGATGCCAGCGACAGCAGCCAAAATCTGGGATGCAATCAAAGACTCTCAATCCGCAGAATAGTCATTCCCGGAAGTTATTTTTATTTGTTTGGAGTTGCTAATGAAGGACCGAAACCTCCTCTTTATTTTTTCCGATGAGCATCAGGCCCGGGCTCTGTCCTCCGCCGGGCATCCCTTTGTCCAAACGCCTAATCTGGACAAGCTGGCGGAACGGGGAACGCGATTTGAGAATTGCTATACGCCCTGCCCCATTTGCGTACCCGCGCGGGCTAGTCTGATGACCGGCCAGCACGTTCACAAGATCGGCAATTGGGACAATGCTGCCCCGTATACCGGTGAGGACCGCAGCTTCGCCCACGAATTATCTGATGCTGGCGTCCACGTCGACTCGATCGGCAAGCTGCATTTCAAAAATGCAGATGTTTCTACAGGGTTCAATAAGCAGCACATCCCCATGCATGTTATGGACGGCATCGGCGCTGTCTGGGCAGCTGTCCGTGATCCTCTGCCGGAGACACCTCGCCAGACAAAAATGCTAACGCAGATCGGTGAAGGGCTTTCGGATTACAATCGCTATGATCTCGCCGTGACTGAGGAAACCCTGAAATGGCTGCGGGAGGATGGACGCAGCGTGACACCCTGGATGCTGCATCTTGGTTTTGTTGCTCCTCATTTTCCTCTGGTTGTCCCTGAGGAATTTCTGAAACTTTACGATCCCGCGGATATGCCCCTGCCTCCCCTGCATCCGACTTCCGGTTATGTCAATCACCCCTGGATGGCGCGGATGATCGAATATGCGGACACAGACAGTGAATTGAGGACCGCTGATGAGAAACGCCTGGCGATCGCCGCCTATTTCGGGTTGTGCACTTTTTTGGATCATCAAATCGGTCGGGTCCTTGACGTTCTGGAAGAGCAGAACATGGCGGACAATACAACTATTATTTATGCCTCCGACCACGGCGAGACACTCGGCATGCGCGGGCGCTGGGGGAAATCGGTTCTCTATCGAGAATCCGCCGAAGTCCCCATGATCATGGCCGGTGCGGGCATACCCCAGGGGCACGTCCACAAGGCGGCAACGAACCTATTGGATTTGCCACCAACCTTTCTGGAGTTTTTTGATGTTCCCGTTCCCGAGAGGTTTGATGGTGTTTCACTCTATCAGCAATTGCAGGCGCCACCGGATCCCGATCGTACGGTTTTTTCCCAATATCACGCGGTCGGGGCGGCGTCGGGCGGATTCATGATTGCCAGCGAAAACTGGAAATATCATTATTATATAGGTTATGCACCGGAACTTTTTGATCTGTCGCAGGATCCTGATGAGATGAATGATCTGGCTGGCGATCCGGATTATAAAGAAGTTCAGGAGCGCATGCATGCGGCACTGCTCGTCCATTGTGATCCCCAGGAGGTCGATGCCCGGGCCAAATCAGATCAAAACAAGCTCGTTGAAAGCCATGGTGGCCCGGAGAAAGTAGGCGACCTCGGCCCTCCAAGCGCAACACCACCGCCGGTCTGATCATCAACCGAGCACAGTACCTTTTGCCTGGCCCCCGGCTTGCTCCTTGACCATAACCGTTTCATGTTTGCGCAGCAGCGCTTTTGTAACTTCGGGGTCTTTAAGCTTATCCTTGGGAAGGGAATCGATCTCAGCGAACATTGCTTCGATGCCACCCGGCGTGTAAATCTGCAGCATGCGCACACCTTGTTCAGAGGATATCTGGTGCACGACGCCGGGCGGAATATGAACCGTTCCACCCGCGGCAACATCGCAGGCTTCCCCATCCAGGACAAATCGGGCTTCGCCTTCCATAATATGAAACGTCTGGTGATTACGTGAATGATAGTGGGTCCGGGACTGAAAACCGGGGCGACAGTTTTCCTCGAAAATCTCAAACAGACCGCCGGTCTGTTCCGCTGAGACTTTGACCCTCACTTCATTAAATTCGTGGACGAAGGCTGTACCTTCGCCCGACAATGACACATACTTATTGGGTTTTTCTTTATTAGGTTTGTCGGATTGCGTGGTCATTTCAGTTCTCCCGGCGAGGAGCGTTGAGTTTGTCCAGGAACTGTTCCAGGGCGTCATATGGCTGGGCTCCTACGACGCCATAACCGTTGGCAACATAAGTCGGGACACCGGTAACACCATATTCTTGAGATTTTGCCCAGTCGGCATCAACC
>JBPCWG010000209.1:0-2562 GCA_051009705.1 Methyloligellaceae bacterium
GCTCGATGCACACGAGCACGGCCATGATCAGCACCGCGCAATTGTACCAGCTCCAGAACAGGGCAACGACACTGGAATCCTGCAGGGTGCGGTCGGCATCAAATGTGAACGCGTAGAGGATGCTCAGAAGCGTTGCCACGAGAAGGGTCAGGAACATGGACATCATCCGCCACTGGACGAAAATCTTGGAACGGTCGCCACCTTTGGCCGTAACCTTGAACTTGTGCCCCTTCGGCTTGATCAAACCGATGAACACCGCCGACAGGACCTCACGCGCCGCCAGCAGCTGCGACAGATCCGTCATCACCGGCAAGATGCGCCGTTCCGACAGCCAGGCAATCACGGCGATATGGGCGATGTAGTAGGGCAGGAAATAGGAAATGCCTTCCACCAGGGCGACATCGACCGCATGAATATCGAAGAGGAGGTAGAGGATGGGGATAATGAAACCGGCAAGGCGGAACAGATAGGACGCCGACCAGTACAGGAAACTCTCGATGAGCGCCAGCCGGTCCAGAAGCCGCAGGCCGTTATTGCGGCCGAACGGGCCGGTATTGCTGCGGAATATCTGGATAAAGCCGAGACACCAGCGGCTGCGCTGGGTGACATATTCCTTCAGCCCTTCCGGCGCCAGCCCCAGGGACAGGCGTTCATTGAGATACACCGTCCGGAAGCCGTTTCTCAGCATGCTCAGGGTGACGAGATAATCCTCGGTCACCGATGTCGTGGGAAAGCCGCCGATACCATAGAGCGCCTCCGCCCGCAGCACCGATGAAGTGCCACAGCAAAAGGCCGTTCCCCAGCCGTCCTTGGCGGGCATGACCACATCGAAAAAATAACGTTGCTCGTCGGGCCAGGAATCAGCGACCAGGAGATTGGCCTGAATCGGGTCGGGATTGACGAAATGTTGTGGGGTCTGCACGATCCCCACATCGTCTTCGTGGAACAGCGCCAGGGTGCGCCACAGGAAGTTCTTCGTCGGCACGAAATCCGCATCGAGGATGGAAATGAAATCCGGCGGCGCCTCCAGTTTGGCCACATGGGCCAGGGCATTGTTGATATTCCCGGCCTTGGCGTGGGAATTGTCCGGCCGGTCGAGATAGTTGCATCCGAGATCGCCGCTGAGTTCCCGCAGCCACGGGCGGCGGCCGTCATCGAGCACCCAGACCCGCTTGTTCGGGTAATCGATGGCCATCGCCCCGATTATCGTCCGTTCGAGAATTTCCCGCTCTTCATTATAGGTACAGATAAACAAATCGACGGTCGGCAACGGATCCTGGCGGCGGATCCAGCCGGCCATGCGATCGGATTCGATCGATCGGTTCTGCGTCCGCGTCAGGGTTATCAGCGACAGCAGCGACCCGACAATGGCGGCGAATTCAATGGCGAAGAAGGTCGATCCCGCAAGGAAGTTTGCCGTTTCCTCCATCGGCGGCAGCGTTGCCGTCAGCCGCCAGTAGGCGTAGCGGAGGCTCAGCAGGCCGGCAAATCCGAGGATCAGGATTCGCACCCGCCCTTCCGGTCTCGACCAGGGGAGCACGACAAGCATCAGACCGGCGGCCAGCAGGCCCGGCCAGGCGCCCTCCAGCAATGTCGACAGGAAGGGGTTCATTGGCGCACCTCTCCTGCCGTTGGCCCGTTTTCCTGTGTGCCCTTTGGCCGTGACCTGAATGTTCGCAGCATGACGCTCTCCTAGGAGGCCGCGTTCTTGTCGAAGATGACCCGCCCTGTTCGCCCCACATGACATTCCGTCGGCGAGCCGAGCTGCGGAATGGAGACGAGGACCCGGTAGGATTCCTTGATCAGATTTGACGGTTGAATGGCGAGGTTGGCGGGGGCTGTCCCCAGGCCGGAGAGTTGCACGACTTGTCCGGCAAGTTCACCACCGCCTTCGCGGAAACGGAATTTGGCGGGTGTTCCCAGACGCAGCTTGTTGAACACGGATTCACTCACCGTCGTTGATACGACACCGGCCTGACAGTCGAGCAGGCGCACGAGGTCCTGGCCGGTGACCACATGCTCGCCCGGGGCCGTCAGCATTTCCCAGACTTTGCCGTGGGTCGGCATGCGCACAAGTGCTGAGCGGTTGCGATCGAGTTCCGTTCGCGCTTCCGCCACATCCCTGCGCAACGATGTCTCCACCGCCTGCCATTTCGCAAGGTCGGTTTCCAGGACATTTATCTGCTGGTCCAGTTCATCCCGGCGCTGGGCCGAGTGCGGCCGGTCATTGTAGCTGTCGCCGACAAAGGCTCCGGTCCTGGCGCCTTCGAGCTCGACAGCGATCACGCTCATCCGGGCTTCTATGACTTTCAGCTCCTGCGCCGCCACATCGCGGTTGGTGCGGGCGAGCTGGGTATCCACATCGGTGGCAATGCCCTTGGCATTGAGAATGGCCAGGCGTCTGAGTTCTGTCCGGGCCTGTTCGGCGCGGGCTTCCGCGGAGCCCAGCTGCGCCTTCAGGCCGGCCATTTCCCCCTGCAGCTGGCGCACCCGGCCGCGGGTGAAGTTTTCAACCTGTCCGGCGATCTGGCCGCGTTGTTTCTTGACAAAGTCCAGGCGATG
>JBPCWG010000210.1:0-8497 GCA_051009705.1 Methyloligellaceae bacterium
ACACCCGATTCGCATTGCGGTTGCAATGAGAATCAGATTTCCACTGCTTATCAATAGTTAATGCTCGATATCTAAATCTGAGCAAACGTGTGCCGAAATGGTCTGTTTGTCAGTAATTTATTAGTTATTTGAATTTATTGAAAATGGGGAGAGTTAACAGGGGTTCCATGGGAAGGCTTAGATTTATGTCTGTTTTCGATAAGATTTTGTCACGCACCGGGCGAATTGCGCTTTTGGGAGTGCTTGTAGGTGGCGTGGCATGTTGGTCAAATGAATTGACCCCCAAGGCGAACGCACAGGATATCGTGGAACACAGATCCCTTGTTCACCTTCAGCGGGGCAACGGAGTTAACCCGAGTCAGCATATCAAGATTGGTTTGAATAAATCGGTCGTGGTGGAATTGCCGGTAGATCTGCGCGATGTCCTGGTTTCAAACCCCAAAGTCCTTGATGCTGTGGTCCAGTCATCCCGTCGAGCCTATTTGATAGGTGTAAAAACGGGGCAGGCCAATATTCACTTCTTTGACAAGGAAGGGGGGCATATCGCTGCTTTGGAGGTTTCCATAGAGCGCGACCTGAATGCTCTGTCCCGAATGTTCAAGAGATTTATCCCAGATTCGGATATTCGTGCCGAAATGGTCAATGAGAACGTGGTTCTCACGGGCACGGCGGCCAATGCTGCGGATGCAAACCGAGCTGCCGATCTCGCAAGCCGGTTTACTGGCGAAGCCGAAAAAGTTCTCAACATGATTGCTGTCACCACAAACGAGCAGGTGATGATCAGGGTTCAGGTTGCGGAAATGAACCGGGAAATGATCAAACGTCTCGGAGTGAACCTTAACGGGGGCAGTATCGGCAATGCTAATTTGGCGTTCAATACCAACAATCAATTCCCGATCTCGAACCAGAATGGAGCGAACTCCATTCTATACGGCGTATTTGGTAACAATCCCTCCGCCTGTACTATTCCGAGCACGCTGTCTGGCAATATCATCGAGCCAACGACGACATTACCTACGAGTGCCTTAAATTGTTTGGCGTCATCTATCGAAGCATTTGAGCGGAATGGCATGTTGCGCACTCTGGCGAAACCTAACCTGACGGCGATTTCAGGTGAAACGGCGAACTTCCTCGCCGGTGGCGAGTTTCCCATACCCTCAGGCTGGGATGACGGCACGATCGCCGTTGAATACAAGCCGTTTGGTGTCGGACTATCCTTCACACCGGTTGTTATGACGGCGGGTCGCATCAGTCTCAGAATTTCGACGGAAGTCAGTGAAATATCCAACGAAGGTGCAGTCACTCTGGCCTCGATCTCCATTCCGGCCTTGAAAGTCCGACGCGCAAACACAACCGTTGAACTTCCAAGCGGTGGTTCTCTTGTCATTGGCGGACTTCTTTCCGAGGATGTCCGACAAAACCTGGATACCATTCCAGGCATCAAGCGGGTTCCAATTCTTGGCAAACTGTTTACGAGCCGTGACTTCATCAAAAATGAGACCGAGCTTGTGGTAATTGTCACGCCGTTTCTGGTCAAGCCAGTTGCGCGTCAGAAACTGGCTCGCCCGGATGATGGGTTCTCACCGGATTCAGATCGAAAAATGCTGCTCCTCAACCGTTTGAACCGTGTGTATGGCGATCAGCCTGAATATCTGCCGCGCGGTGGCGGACTCAAAGGAGAATACGGCTTTATTCATCGGTAATAATAAGTCTGAGCTGAAGAGCAGCCATTCGGCGTCAACAGCTCGGAACCAAGAGAACATGCAAATTCAGTTTCGTAATCAAGGAGAATTGCGTACCCGTATATGACTTAATAATATCCAAGACAGGGGGCGAGGATAATGGACACTGCAAAAGCAGGGCGAAGCAATCCTCTCGAATTTTGGAAAAAGGCAGCCATATTGGCCGTCATTGGCGCGTTGACTTCCGGGCTTATTGCTTGCCGGTCCGATCGGGACTCTTGGCATAGAGGTCATCACGCACTTGTTTCTGAAAATCTCGAGGAACGGCATCCCATAGAAATCTCAAAGCGTACGGTTCAAATTGCATTGCCTATCTCGGCAGCGAGTTCGGGGCTTTCCACGGATCAGAGACGTCGGTTGAGAAACTATCTCTCCGGTTATCTGGCGCAGGGAAATGGTCCACTGCTGGTTCAGGCGCCGATTGGTTCATCAAACGAGGATGTAATCATCCAGGCGATTCAGACGTTCAGAGACATTGCGAGCGAAACCGGTGTATCGAAAAGCAACGTCAACTGGCAACCTTATCACAGTTCCTCCGGCTCCGGCGCCCCGATCAAGCTTGCTTATCGGGCATACAAGGCGAGCCCGCCTGAATGCGGCATTTGGCCAGACGATATGGCTCGTGACGATGAAAACCGACCGTATGCCGAGTTTGGATGTGCAACCCAGCAAAATCTGGCAGTTGCTTTAGAGAATCCACGGGATCTGATTCATCCAAGAGGACAGACACCGCGCTCATCGGAACGACGCAGCGTCACCTGGGACAAATATGTTAAAGGTGAAAGTGTCATCTCTGAACAGTCTCCCAGCGAAGCCGGTGCGATCAGTGATGTCGCTTCAGGCGGTGGCGGATAATCTCAGCTGAACGCAAAGCGCTTATCATCGTTTATTGCGAATTCTAACGCCCCGGTTCGACGCGGTTCGGACCGGGGCTTTACATTGTTCAGCGACATCTATGGAGCCGAATCAAAGACTGGATAATCGCGTCGTGAAGTTACTGGGCAGGTTCCGTTTGAGCGGGGGACTGTCGCATGCGTTGCAGAATGAATGTCCCGAATAGAAACGCAATCCCGACGATGTAGGTCTGGTAACGGAAATCTCCCTCCCAGGACAGAACAAAATTAAACAGCCGGCTCAGTGGCAGCAGCAGACAGGCGGCAGCAACACACAAGAAAAGCCGTTCTGTGAAATTTGTAAGTTTAAACGTGTGACCTTCCAGGAAGGTGGCCCAGGCGAGAATACCAAAGATGCTGGCAACAACGGTGATTGCAATGTCGATTTGAGTCCCGTCGAGCAATATGGGAGTATAGACAAACATAAACGGCATGATGAAAATCATCGACGCCAACTTGACGGATTCAGTCCCTGTTTTTACCGGATCCGACTTCGCTATGGCACTTGCTGCATATGCGGCAAGGGCAACCGGAGGTGTCACGGCACTCACAACTGCGACCCAATAGCAGATCAGGTGGGCCGCCAGGGTCGGCACTCCAAGATTGGTCAGAGCCGCGACACTGAAGATTACCAGGATCACGTAACTCGCGACAATTGGAAGTCCCATTCCGACGACATAACCTGCGACAATAACCCAGAATATTGTGAGCGGCAGAAGGCCAAAACTCAGTTCGATCAGTACCGCGGAAATACGCCCCGGAAGATCACTTTGCGTGGCACTTGAGAGCAGAATTCCCAATACTCCTGCGATACAGCCGATAACAAGTGTATTGCGGGCTCCGGCTTCCAGGGATGCCCAAATTACCCGAACGAGTTCACGGAACATAGCACCTAGTTGGCTGAACATATGGGGCCCGGACACAGCGACCTGTTTCTGATCGCTGTCCAAAGCTTGCACCTCTTTGTTGAACCCGGCAATGACAATTTCACACAATTTGAGAAAGATATAACCAGCCACAGTCCATAGCAGGGCATCACCGTAGTTAAGGCCTCTGAGGGTATCGGCAAACCAGCTAAAGGGTGCTCCGACGGTGAGACCAAAGAAATAGGCAAAAATGCCGAAAACGATGGCTATTGCCAAAAATGGCTTGCCCAGTTTCTCGGACCAGGGTGTCGGAATTTCATTCAATAGATCCGCAGTCTTCAGCATGATGATCAGGCTGATTGTCTTCACAGCTGCAAGAAAAGCTGAATCACCGATGACCAGGTAGTACACCATAAAGGGGACGGGTAAGAGCAAAGGCAAGCGTGGAAATATTTTTTTCCATGATGGGAGTTCTTCCACAGGAACGCCATGCAATCCCTGTTTAACCGCTCGCAAATAAACAATCAGTCCCACGGACAGGTAGTAAAATAGGGCGGGTATCAACGCAATTTTGATGACTTCGAAATAGCTGACTTCCGTAAGTTGAGCGAGCAGAAACGCTCCGGCACCCATGATCGGAGGCATATAGGCTCCACCGGTTGAAGCAGAGGCCTCAACAGCTCCGGCAAATTCAGATCGATAGCCAACTCTTTTCATCAGTGGAATTGTGAATGTGCCTGTGGTGACAACGTTGGCAACACCGCTTCCGGAAATCATGCCGAACAACCCGCTACTGGTGACGGAGGCCAAACCGGGGCCGCCGGTTCGGGCACCGGTAATCCGATAAGTCGTATCAATAAATAGGGCACCGAGACCTGTTTTCTCCAGAAAGGCTCCAACGATGACGAAGATGACGACGAATGTCGCGAAAACTTCGATAATTAATCCGGTCATACCATCGGCTTCAAGCATCAGGAATTCCATGACACGAGCCAGCCCATATCCCTGATGTTCAAACAGACCGGGTGAAATCTGGGCGATGGGTTCAAAGGAATAAATGAGAAACAAGAGCCCGATGACGGGTATGATCGGCCCAACCACACGCCGGGCAATATCAAAACTAACAGCAACCAGGAGACCTGAGAAGATTACGACCTGAACTGGTACGGGACTTCCAACGCGGGCCGTCAATTCTTCGCTGGTAATGATCCACCAGACGATTGGTGCAATGGCTGCGAGGATATACAGCCAGTCCGACAAAACCGGATTGTCGGGTATCTCGTCACGCGTCGCATCCCGCCAATAGAGAAACAGACCGATTAAAGCTCCAATGCCGGTTACAAGCCCTGCAGTTAAACTGGTGAAGTCACGCCAAAGCTCTGTACCGTCAAATATCTGCCAATAAAACCATAGAGCGAGGAGTCCGCAAAGAATTGCCATGGATAGCAGGCATATGAGCTCGTCAAGAAAAACGAACCCTTGCTTGATTGGCTTTTGTCGAATTTTGTAGACCAGTATGACTAGGATCGCGACTCCCAGCATGAACGTGCCTTTGAATATTTCGGCAACGGGAGGTCCAAAATAAGAAATATGAATGAAAAAGTAGGAGAAGGCGACTGCAATTAAGGAGATCAGTATTTTGAGAGGACCCTCAATTTTTCGTGGTCTTGTCATCTCTTCGGAAATTAATCCGATTTTTTGAAACAAAACCAAAAAACCGCTACTCATGGCTTTCTCGCCTCTCAAGCTGATCTGTCTTCATTCATGAACTCGGTCATAGATAAATCAAACAAAGTTCAGATGTGTTTGGTACTAATATCCCGATTGCAATCCAACCGGAGATTGTGGGCGTGTCGCACGACCACCTGAAAATCCGCGAACGGAAGAAATACTCCGATCGCGGCTCTCACATTTGTAGAAGTTCAGGACGAGATGAACTTAATAACCTTTGACGACGCCGCCCGGGATTTCAACGCCACGCTCTTTCCAGTACTTAGCTGCCGCGGGATGCACGAATATTTTGTGCTCTTTCAGGGCATTAAAGTTGCCGCTGAGGTCTCTCCAATAGCGGGCAGTCTTGGTCAGCTGTTTAAGGTTCTCAGGCGCTGCGATTATTTTGAGCATATTGTAGATGGAATCGTCAGACATTTTTTTATGAGCGATCCACCAGACATCATATGCAATCGACAGTGCAGGGGCATCCATACCCTTCACATCTTTCTGCACAGGGATAGTCACCGGAACATAAAATCTGTGG
Source organism: Methyloligellaceae bacterium (assembly GCA_051009705.1). Taxonomy (GTDB): domain Bacteria; phylum Pseudomonadota; class Alphaproteobacteria; order Rhizobiales; family CAYWUX01; genus JANQOC01. The sequence continues at coordinate 5,759 of JBPCWG010000210.1, forward strand.
GCACTCGTGACTTTTTTCTGCTCTTCCTCGGTCATTGAGATATAGCGAACCGGCTTACTGATGGAGAGCTGTGTAAGTGCGGGAATGGTGAACGGAGCACCCGCCGAGCAGTAAACATCGATTTGTCTATCGCCGAGGGCCTGTCCCGAGGCACGGAAGCCCAAGTTTCGCTGATCAATCTGATCGATCAAGCCAAGTGCTGCGAATATATTTTTGCAGTTCACATGGCTACCGGTTCCTCTCGCCAGCAAATTAACTTTTTTACCCTTCATATCTGCAAATGATTTGATGGGGCTGTCTGCCAGCACTGCGATAATTTGTGATTGAGCACGAACGTTTGCAATAATTCTGAAATCTTTGTTAGCGCCGTCTTTTTCAAAAAGGCCGACACCGTTCCAGGATTGCCATACTTGTCCGACGTGACCCCAGGACGTAGCAAATTCGCCTTGCCCAACCCTTCTAACATTGGCCACAGAACCGGCGGATGGAGAATATTGAAAATTTACCTTCCCTTTGAGTTCCTTATTCAGGATTTGTGTCCCCGCACTGATTGCCGGGTGCCAGGCACCGCCTGAAGGGCCGCCGCCGAAACGGTAACGCTCCTGGGCGTTCGCAGTTGTTGCGAGGGCACAGGCTCCCGCAAGCAAAACTAGGTGCTTCAATCGTATCATAAAATCCTCCCTGATTTTTTAAACAGATACAAGCTGCATGTATGACAAGCAGATTATCCGATTTTTACAAATAAACTAGCCATTTCTAAGTTGTGCAAGCTCATTTATAATTTTTATGTTATGAAATTCGGTGTGTCATTCCATAAACCAGAAGATCGCACATTGAAATATCGTGATCAATGATATTCTTTGGAGACCATTGTCGATAGGTTAATCGCCGGAAATAAATTATCCGGTTCGAGTGTTAAAATTCAGGCGCGGAACTATTATGAACAAACCTCACACAATTGATTATGAGCAGGACCTGTCAGATGAAATCCTGCCCATTCGTTCGGTGGATGTCTTTCCTATATCTGTGCCGCTCAAAAAGCCGATGAAAATGGCATCAAGCGCCATTGTCAGTGCAGAAAATCTTGTCGTGCGCATTGAAGCCGAAAATGGAGTTGTCGGCTGGGGGGAGGCCACCTTCGCACCGGCGATGACTGGAGATATTCTCGCCGGAATGAGTTCCGCCGTACGGGATCATCTGGCACCGCTGCTTGTCGGACAAGACGCCCTCAATCGTGCCGGGCTCATGAACAATATGGATCGGGCGCTTGTTTACAATAGTGGCGCCAAGTGTGCGGTGGAGATAGCCCTGACCGATCTTGTAGGGCAAAATTACCAAATACCATTTTATGAACTCCTAGGCGGCGCCTTGAGAGACTCGGTCGAACCCATGTGGCTCCTAGGTGGGTCAACAACAGGTGAAACTGTCGACGAAGCCGTTAAACAATATGAGCTCGGGTACAAATTTCAGAAAATTAAGGTTGGTGTAAGTTCTGTCGATCAGGAAATAGAAACAACATTGGCGGTGAGGAAAGCTCTCGGTCGCGATGCGAAACTCTGTGCGGACGCCAATACGGGGTGGACTCAAAGTCAGGCCCTTCGCTATCTCCAGGGTACGGCTAGCGCTGAACTCATTTACCTGGAACAACCCTTGGCGGAACGCCAAATTCATGGAATGATCGCCCTGAACGCTGCAGGGCTTGTGCCGATCGGTGGTGATGAATGTATTGGCGGTTCTGATGATGTGCTCCGTTACGGGCTGGAAAAAGCGATCTCCGGAGTAAACCTGAAAATAATTAAGGCCGGGGGAGCGGGTCCGGTCATGAACGCCGCCAAAATCTGTGAAGCTCTGGGGCTCTCCATCACTCTTGCCGGAAAAGTTTCAGGCACCAGTATTTCTGCTGCCGCGGCGTTGGCGCTCGGAAGCGCGGTGCCCAACCTGAACTGGGGTGTCAGCCTCACGCACATTTATCTCGCGGATGATGTCGTCAAAGATCCCATTTCCATGCAGAACGGAAAAATCGATATCAGGAGAACACCGGGATTGGGAATCGAGGTCGATGAGCAGGCCCTGAGGAAATACGCAGTCCAACTCTAGGACAGTTCGCCGGCAAACGACTTAAATAGCCAAATAATATGCATTTGGAATTCTCCGATTCGGGGTCAGTTCAAAATTGATCGGCCCTCTGTTGAATTTGACCTTTTTGAGCGCTTTGGTACCACGTCTTTTTGTTATATCCGGGCACGGGGACCGTCTCCGGAAACAGGCGTGTACCTGGACAAAGACGTATCGCCGACAAGGGGCAAGGTTCGAATTACTTTTTCTCCCCTGCAATCAGTCCGAGTATTTTTTCTCCGAGTATATTTTCTCCGAGTGTTTTTTCATTGTCCGCTTACAGGGAATTCAGGGAATACGTCCTTATCATCTTTGGATTCTCGAAAGTGCATAATATCTAGGCGCAAATGCATAAAATTTAGGCAGTAAAGCTGCGTAAAACAGCTCCTGTCAACTAGAGATCCTCTTGTTAATCCCTTAATATAGCTGGAAATTTGGTCGACTGCCAAAAAAAGAGACAGACCGGATTTGCATCAGATTTTGAGCAGCAATAGAGGGAATTATGATTGATAGCGGTGATACAGCCTGGATCCTGACCTCAACGGCTCTGGTTCTTTTTATGACATTACCCGGACTTGCACTTTTCTATGGGGGATTGGTTCGATCGGTGAATGTCCTCTCCGT
>JBPCWG010000211.1:0-7630 GCA_051009705.1 Methyloligellaceae bacterium
GGATACGGTGTCGTCGCTTCGAGCCTTGGCTTGCCCGATGCGGGCCTGGCAACTTACAGCCAGATGGTTGACCGGGTGGAGACGATCGGCAACCAAACGCAAACACCGCTGATGGCTGATGGCGATACCGGTTATGGCGGCCTGCTGAATGTGGAACATACGATCCGCGGCTATGAAAAGGCCGGAGCGTTTGCCATCCAGATCGAAGATCAGCAGTTTCCGAAGAAGTGCGGGCACACGCCAGGCCGCCCGGTCATACCCCTGAAGGATATGGTCAACAAAATCCGGGTTGCCGTGGATACACGGGATTCAAGTGACTTTCTTATTATTGCCCGCACAGATGCGCGCACCAATTATGGTCTCGATGAAGCCTTGAAGCGGGCCGAGGCTTTTGCCGAAGCCGGAGCGGACATTTTGTTTGTCGAAGCTCCGGAGTCTGTCGGTGAAATGGAGAAAATTACCAGCGCATTTGATCAGCCGCTGATGGCGAATATGGTCGAAGGTGGCAAAACTCCGGTCCTCTCGACAGAGGAGCTGAAAAACCTGGGTTATCAGATTGCCATTTTCCCGGTCCTCGGTTTTCTCGCCGCGGGACAGGCGCTAGCCGCCGCATATAGCGGGTTGCAGAATTCCGGCTCCACCTCGGATCTTCCGGTCGATCTCTATGAGTTCAATGGGTTCAGCAAATTGATGGGATTTGAAAAGGTCTGGGACTTTGAAAAAAAATGGGCATCGGCAGAAGAGGACTGATTCTATTGACCACCGACGCTCTTTTTTGCCGTTTCGAGGAGGCGGGTTTCTCTCACCATGTTGATCATTGATGTTTCCAGCATGTAGTTGCGGGATTTTACGGGATCTGCCGCCGTTTCCCGCATCTGATCGTTAGTAACCCGTCTTTTCTCCGGATCGGTTTCTTCCATGACATTCTTATTGTGGATGGTTGATTTCTGCACATGTTCAACAGCGATCGGGCGACGTTCGCGTTCATAGGCATCCAGGAGTTCCGGATCAGCACCGTGTTTTAGGACATCAACGAGTTTGATCGCCAGGCTTACGCCGTCATGGAGTCCGCCATTCATGCCCATGCCTCCAAGCGGACTGTTGATATGAGCTGAATCGCCGGCGAGAAAAACACGCCCCTTGCGATAACTCTCCGCAACCCGTTGATGGATGCGATAAAGGGTTTTGTGTACGACGTTATAGGGGGTCGATTTTGGCACAAATTCCTGAACCATTTTTTGGATATGGTCATCGTCGAGAATATCGTCTTCAGCCATTCCGGGGATTGTCGGATACAGAATTCGCCAGAAGTCCAGCACCTTGATCACCGTGCACCATTCCCGCGGATCGGCAATATAGGCCACATAGCCGAGATCGGGGATGATCTCGCGTAAATTATCGGGAGTGCTGACCACGAGGAAAAGCTCCGGATATGTGAAGCCTTCAAATTTGATTTCCGCTTTTTTGCGAATAATGCTGGATGCGCCGTCGCAGCCAATGAGAATATCACCATTGATCCGTTCTTCACCATCAGGGGTCGCCACACTCAGCGCGACCTCGTTCGTGGTCTGCTCGACGGCCACGGCTTCTGATTTCACCAGGAAACGAACATTGGGCATGTCCCGCAGGCGGTGGTAGAGAACACCGGTAAATTTGAATTGTTCACACTGGAGCCTGTAGGGGTGACTGGTATCATTTTTAAGAAGCCCAAAATCAAACTCGCCGATCAGGCCTTCCTGGCGGTCGCGGAACTGGAAGGTCGGCGTGATCAGCCCCTGTTTGATAAGGTCATCCGAAATATCCCAGAGATCCAAAAGATCCAGTGTCGGGGGATGAAATGTTGACGCGCGCAGATCCTGAGCAGGCTTTTCCAGGGCTTCGACGATCGTAATTTCGAAACCCTCCGAGGCCAGAATGTAAGCGCTGAGACAACCGACCGGGCCGGCGCCGACGATGATAATGTGATTGGAATTACTCATTTCCTATATCCTGAATTGAATTCTCATCATTTCGAACGTCACGTCGATTTTCCCTGTCCCAGTTTTCCGGATTGAATTTCCCTTACCAGCTCTTCGGAACTGATCATGTCGGCATATTTCATCTCGAGATCAAAGAGGCTCGCTTCGTGGGGAGCGAGGGCCCGGTCGCCGACACAGTCCTTGGCGATAATGGTGCGGAAATTGTAGCTTACCGAATCCACCGCCGTCGCCCGCACACAGCCCGACGTCGTGCAGCCGGTGATCACGAGGGTGTCCACGCTGTTCGTCACCAGCCAGGGAGCAAAGTTGGTCCCGAAAAAAGCCGAGGCTTGAGTCTTGTTGATAACGTATTCACCCGTATGGGGTTTGAGTTCCGGTACGATCTGGCTTGCAGGATGGCTGTCCGTCAATTGCTTGAGACTGGGGACCTTTGCCGTGAAATAACCGGCATCCGAGCCGTCTTCGGCGTAGACGACGCGAGTGAAGGCGATTGGCAGCTGCTGGTCTCGAAACGCGGCGAGGAGTTCGACGGTTTTGTCGATCGCCGGTTGTATATTTCCGCCACCGAACATTTGCGGATCGGCAAAGCCAACGACAAAATCGACAACGACAAGAGCGGCTTTGTTTCCAAAACCTATTTTGTTGCCGAAATTCTGTTTTTTGAAAACTTCATCCATCAGGCAGGATTCCCTGGTGCTCGGGGTTGTTTATACCGATTTTATACTGGAACATCATTCTATTGTCTCTGATTTTGCGACGCTTTCCAGGAGCGACGTGCGCAACAGCCAGGCACGTGCTTTCTCGGGGTTCGCGGCCATCTGGCGCAATTCATCCATGTTTTTCTGCCGGACGTCTTCATCTGTTGCTTCCAGCCGCTTCTTGTTGGCGATGGTCTGGGCCTGGATAAATTCATGAGCCAGGGACCGGCGCTGCCGGTCATAGCGATCGAGCTCTGAAACCGGTATTTCACCGTTCAGAACCTGATGAATTTTGTCTGTAATATTCATGACATCATGTATGCCACTGTTGAGGCCAAGTCCCCCGAGGGGATTGTTGACATGGGCGGCATCCCCCGCCAGGAAACAGCGCCCTTTATTGAATGTTTCCGCGACCCGCTGATGCACCATATAGAGATTGCGGTGTTCCGTGTCCGCAAAGCCGAGAGATGGTTCAAGACCGCCAAGTCGCCGATCAACGGATTCAGCGGATAGAACCTGTTCGTCGGATTCGGTTTCTTTGGTTGGAAACAGGGTCCGCCAAAGCCCCTTGGAGTCTTCGCCCGGAACTTTGAATACGGCGCACCATTCCACAGGATCCATAACATAATTGCGGAAAACGTACCTACCATCTGCGCCAAAATCATGTTGCATCGCCATCACCAGGAAGCGCTCGGGATAGGTGAAGCCGACAAAATCTATATCGAGGCTTTTGCGCACAAACGAACGCCCGCCGTCGCAGCCGATCAGATAAGAGCCGGAATGTTCTTCCCGTACGCCGTCCCGTGTTTCGGTAATGAGCGTGACACCTTCTTCGGACTGGGAGAGGCCGACAGCCGACGTCCCCATTCTTACATCAACATGGCCATAGTTCTTCAGCATTGTGTACCCGAGCTGCGCGGTTTTCCATTGCTCGTACTGGATACAGTAGGGATGCGGTGTTTTATCTCTGAGCAACGTCAGATCGAATATGGCGACACTTTCTCCCGAACGGCGATCCCGAAACTGAAACTCGGGCGCATGCAAACCGTTTGCAATAATCTCGTCGCCCATGCCCAGCTGTTCAAGCATCTGCAGCGTCGGCGGATGCAGGGTTGCCGCCCTTGGATCTTTCGGAGGAAAATCATGGGCTTCAACAAGAGTTACCGGAATATTTTTTTGCGCAAGCGCAACGGCACCCACAACACCGACCGGTCCGCCACCGACAATGATTACTCGTTCCTTGTCTGTCACTTGCTTATTCTCCAGGGGTTTCCAGTTGCGGTTTTTTGACCCAGTACAATTCGAACCCGATAATCGCCATGGCCACGATCAGGCCAATCAGATCCGCGAAATTCAGACCGAAAATGTTGGGAAAAAGCAGTCCAAAACTGGCAATCAGCAATCCGGCCCGGGGCAGTACCCCTAATTGCCTTCGGAACCAGCCATTGATCGCCAGGGAGCCGATCCAGATTCCCAGTCCCGCCGCCGATGCCGCGCGCAGGATATCGATTGCGTCTCCCTGGAAAATAAGTGCCGGGGAGAGAACAAAGACAAACGGCAGCACAAAGGCCGGCCAACCGTATTTTACCGCGGCGACGGCGGTTGCCATGGGCGGTCCTCCGGCGAGGTAGGCACCCGTAAACGCGGCTATGGCCACGGGAGGCGTAATCAGCGACAGCAATCCGTAGTACAAGACAAACAGGTGCGCGGCGAACGGATCGACACCGAGTTTGATAAGCGGCGGCGCGGCCAGAACCGCAACGAGGAAATAGATCGCGGTCGTCGGCATACCCATTCCCAGTATGATGGCAACGACTCCGGTTAAAGCCAGGAGCAGGAAGAGGCTTTGTTCGCCGACCTGGACGAGGAGAAAAGTCAGTCCGAAACCGAGGCCGGTCACCTCGATAATGCCGATAATCAGACCGGCCATTGCGCCGATGACAATAATGCTCACAGAAATTTCACCCGCACTTTTCAGGCACTGGAGTAAGGTTCCGAATGTAACGCGCTTGTCCTTGTAGCCGATCAGCCCAATGCCAATCAGTGTAATGGATGCCCAGAGTGCGGCTTCCGATGGCGTGAGGTTAAAACTGAAAAGGGCTGTGATTAGGACGACAAACGGAATGAGGAAGTACCAACCGCGCAGGAATACTTTTCCAATGGGGTCTATCTCTTCTTCGCTCAGTCTCTGGAAATTGTTGCGTGCCGCTTCGAGATCCGCCTGAACGAAAACGGATACATAATACAATATGGCCGGAATCAGGGCCGCCAGAATGACTTCGGAATAGGCGACCTCTAGGAATTCTGCCATCAGAAAAGCCGCTGCCCCCATGATCGGTGGCATGATCTGCCCGCCCGTTGAGGCGACCGCTTCAAAAGCGCCTGCCGATTTTGCCGAATAGCCTCCGCGTTTCATGAGCGGTATTGTGACCAGGCCTGTCGATGCCACATTCGATACCGCACTGCCGGAGATTGACCCGAACAGCGCCGAGGCCATGATCGCGATTTTTGCCGGTCCTCCCCGCGACCGGCCCATGAGGGACATGGAAATATCGGTAAACCAGTCGGATCCTCCGGATCGGGCAAGCAATTGCCCCATGACCATGAACATGACGACAATAGTGACCACAATTTTGAGGGGCAGACCAAGCAGGGCCACATTGTCTCCGGCCAGATAGGCAAACAGCTTGTAGAAACCGGGAGAGCGGGCCTGCAGGGTTCCCTGGATAAAATCGCCAAACAGGCCGTAAAGAAGGAAGCAGCCGAGAATAATCACCAGCGGCAAACCGGCGCTGCGCCGGAGGGCTTCGAACACAAGGGGGATCAGGATTATGGCTATTATAAAGGCTTCGGTCCGCCGTTCAAAAAAATTACTGGATATCGTTTCGAACCGAAAAGCCAGCCAGAAGGCTACAGCCAGTGAAAGCAGGGCGAAGAGGCCGTCTAATGGGGAAAGCCTGGACAGGGAAAGGTCTGTCGGTTGCTTTTCCTGCCCTCCGATCTTGTACTTTATGAAAACAATGGCCATGGACAGCCCGAGGGCCAGGGCGATGGCTTGTTCGTCGAGAAATGTAAGCGCCAGGTAAAACCTGATGTCAGCGGCTATGGCTATGACGATGAGACAGATTCCCACTCCCAGCCACTGGGCGAGGTCCTGCCAGAAAGGTCGAGGGCTCAAGGCTTCTTTGTCAACGGAAGTCATGAGCCCTCAATTTAAATCTTCAAATTGCAATTCCAGCCTCTGAATCAGGATATCCTGGATCAGTTGCCGCTCCAGATCCCGGCTTTCTTATAAAAGTTGACCGCGCCCGGGTGATAAGGAACATCCGCACCGAATTGGCGTCCCATACCCTTGGACTTATGACTGCGCCAGAGCGGGCTCAATTCGTGCAGGCCTTTTTCATTATCGTAAATTGCTTTCACGACATCTTCGACAATCTTGTTGTCGACGCCCTTGTGGGCCCACAAGGTATAGGCAAAATGAATAGCGTTGGTCGGGGCTTTAATGCCGACGAAGGGTTTTGCGGGTTTAACCGTATTGATCGTCGTTTTCGGTGCGAGTTTCAAAGTGCGGTTCGCGGCCTCACCTGCGTTTTCAAGGCTCAGGAACGTCACGCCTCCAACGGCTGAGTTGAGCTTCTTGATAGGTCCGGAACCGATGGCCCCGATTGCCACATCGACTTTCCCCTGGCCAAAAGCATCCCAGTGTTGCCGCAGGGCGGTCATCGGGATCACATTGACATCTTTCCAGGACAGGCCCGCATTCGCCAGATTGGCTTCCATGAGGAACTTGAACAGAGGGGAGGCAGTAAACTCGCCGGGAACACGTTTGCCTTTGAGATCAGCAATGGATTTGATGCCGGAACTATTGGCGACAAACATTCCCGTCCGGAAGGTCATGAGAGTTGCGACCATGCGCAGGTCTGCGTTCTTTTTACCTTCGGAGAGACCTGTACCGGTGATCGCCATGTAGTATTGCATGACATTCGACACACCAAATTCAAGTTCCCCGGCATTGACGATGGGAATGTATTGCTGCGTTCCACCCATGGGTTGGGGTCGCAGCTGATGGCCGGAGGAAGAAGAAACGATTTTTGAAAGACCGGCCGTCACCTGGGCTGTTGCTCCTCCCTTGGTGGAGCCAACGCCGATGCTGGCGGCAAATGACTGAGCAGTCAGTCCGATGGTGCCTATGGCAAGTGCGGATGCGATGCTAACTGTTTTTACGAAACTGAATGTCACTCCGGATCTCCATTCTACGATTGATTGAGTTCTGAATTCAAATTTGAACACGCAATTTAGCATTCAAATGAAGGAATCAACAATAGTTAACAGTATTTAATTCGATGGATCGATTGGCGATTGCAAATTCTCGGACCTGTTATATCCGTGTTCTTCTATCGCTCCCCTTCATTTCAACATACATCCATCACTTGCCAGCTGAATATCAATTACAGTTAGGCATTGATTCCGCAGTTGGTAAATTGCACAAAGTCCGGGCATACTCAGATTGGATTTTATGCACGCCACGTATCGCGTGCCATCAGATCGGAAGTTTGTTTGTCTGGATCATTAGTATGATGAAAATTATTGCGGAGAGACTGGGTGATGGGGCAATTATCCGTCCGCACATGGATTCTCGCATGGGCAACAATATCAACGGTCCTTCACTCATCAGGGCTCCGGATTGGTTCCCCAATCCCCTGGGAAAATACTATCTGTACTTTGGGCACCATGATGGTCGTTATATTCGGCTGGCTTACGCCGACAAACTCACGGGGCCATGGCGCATGTATGAGCCCGGCGTGCTGCCCCTGGATGCAAGCCAATTTGCCGGACATGTTGCGTCACCCGATATACTTGTCGATCATCAATCAAGGCAGGTGCGCCTTTACTATCATGGCGCCGATACACCCACCGGCCAGGATAGTCCTCAGTATACGCGGGCAGCCC
>JBPCWG010000212.1:0-12530 GCA_051009705.1 Methyloligellaceae bacterium
TGAACCGGCGGAATGTCAGGGTTGGTGAACAAGTTATCATTGCCGATAAAGCAATCGACAATCTCGAGCACGAAATTGACAATTGTACAGTGCGTATCCTGGCACTCAGATCACCGAAAGCGCAGGACTTGCGTATGGTGGTTATTGCTCCCAAGATCGCTGCCAATCTGGAAAGAATTGGGGACTATTGCAAAAATATTGCGAAGAGGGTGAATGTTCTAGCCAACGGACGACAATTGGATTCGGTGGATTTAACAATTGAAACCATGAACGAATTTGTGCAGGAAATGGTACATGATGTTCTTGAGTCCCTAATTCGCAAAGATCAGGAAATGGCCAGCGATGTTCGGCTAAGGGACAAAAATCTGGACCAGATGCACAATACCCTGTTTCGAGAGTTGCTGACACATATGATGGAGGATCCAAGATTAATATCCGAGTGTATGCACCTCTTGTTCATTGCCAAAAATATTGAACGCATGGGGGATCATGCCACGAGTATTGCTGAGAAAGTTCATTATTTGGTCAGCGGTGAGATTTTGGAAGACGAGCGTCCCAAAAGTGACACGACGAGTTCAACAACGATAGATTCAGACGATGCTGATAATTTGAAACGAGATTAACGGTCGTAGTGATGGAAAATATATCTAGCCCACTTGTATTGGTTGTTGAAGATGAACCGGCCCAGCTGGAGGTGTTGAGTTACAATCTGAGTGCCGAGGGATTTCGATTGCTGCAGGCGACGGATGGTGAAGAAGCACTCCTGCTTGCGGAAGAACAAGAACCAGATTTGATTATCCTTGACTGGATGCTGCCCAGTGTTTCCGGGATTGAGGTCTGCAGACAGTTAAAATCAAAAAATGCGACCAAGGAGATTCCCATCATAATGCTGACGGCACGGGGGGAAGAAGCAGACAAGGTTCGGGGACTAGACACCGGCTCCGATGACTACATCGTTAAACCCTATTCCATCAACGAGCTCGTAGCCCGGGTACGGGCCATGTTGCGCCGGACGCGCCCGAGTGGTGTCGGCGCGACACTTGAGTTTGGCGATATTCAGTTGGATTCCGAAATGCATAAAGTGACCCGCAATGGCCATCCGGTAAAACTCGGGCCTATTGAGTATCGATTGCTCGTGACATTTATGGAGAAACCGAAGCGTGTCTGGAGTCGGGAAAGCCTGCTTGACCGGGTATGGGGGCAAGATACATTCATTGATCCCAGGACCGTTGACGTGCATGTCGGACGGTTGCGAAAAGCCTTGAGATCCAATAAAGATCCTGACCCCATCAGAACCGTCCGGGGCGCCGGGTATTCCCTCGATTTCGAAGCCTGATCCCGCCTTTATTCGTTAGCGGAATAAGCGCTTTAAGACTCGTCGAAACAATCCAATTTTTTGTGGCTGCAAATCTGGTGAATCTTCAGATGACTTTGGCCGTGGTGGGGGATCAAGCCGGGTCTCTACGGATTCCATGTTTTGCTCGACCCTCTGTTTTTTTGAAGCTGTTTTGGAGCGGGGCAATACATCACCTCTGTCCCAATTGTCTATCTGTTCGCGATCGAGCATCGTTCCTCTCAGGCAATTTGTTCGCCGTTCGGTCTGTATTGTACCAAATCAGTTCTCTACTGAAAATGAATAGACCCCCGCAATTACCATTTTTCGCCACCAGACTCAGGATAAACTCCTGCATTTAAATAATCATACCGCATAATCCGGAGGTTCAGCAGAATAGGTGGGGACAAAATCCTTGGAATAATTGATTGATTCCGGTGAATCAAATTTGGTTCTGATTCATGATCTTGAAACAATTTCGATGATTATCGATGCATTCACATATTGATCAGTTTCTACGGAATCTCGAAGAGAAGGCCAAAGCCGCCAAATCCCTAGGCGAGTCTGTTGCCATAGACCCGAACCTGCTCATCGGGCTGGTGCAGGGCGTTCGCGGTAAATCAGCCACTTTGGAATTGCCTGATAATGAGAAGCGCAAACCTGGTTATTTCGAGTTCCAGCATCATCTCTACATGGTTGATTTCGACTATCGTTTCAAAGGACCTTTTTTGTCCGTGGATGAGGCTAAGCAAAAACTGGGAATTTCTCAGAAAGAAATCGACAGGGCCTTTGCTGACCAGGATCTGGCAATCGCTGAATAAAATCCCGCAGGTTTGGAGCCAGAATACTTCTTCGAAACTTTGAACAGGCACAGAACCTGGATCGTGTACTATATCCACAACACTATTCCTGAAACGAGGAACAGAGACGGGTTCAATATTCCCGATGCGGATTTCGCTAACCAATATTCTGGAATCAGCTCTATCTTTCTTATTTCTGTTTATGATAAAAAAACAGTAAGTAGTTGAAATTTATGTAGAGAATATAGGTATAGATCTGTATTTCCGTATGCGTCCTGCTCCTGTAGATTGTCCAAGGCTTTTATCGCCATTTTCCGGAAAATTCTTCTATTCACTCCTGCGGCTTCGCGGTCATGAGAAAATGACTGTGCCGAGATTGTTGGGAATATATGGAGCTTGAAAGGCTGACGATCCGGGATCCGGTATCGAGACGACAATCCCTGGTTTTGTTCAATTCGGGAGGTTGGAGTCGGGTCGTTTCTGAAACCGTCGTACAAGGGCCGGCGGTTTTATGTCAATCTGTTGAGTAGCCCTTAGACTTGCAAAAGAAAGGAATGGATAATGGCTGTACACAAAGTAATAGAAGTCATGTCGGAATCGTCGAAATCATGGGAAGACGCAGCGCAGCGCGGCGTTAGACAAGCATCCAAAACGGTCAAAGGCATAAAGTCCGTGTGGGTTAAAGATATGTCTGCCGAAGTTAATGCGAAGGGTGCGATTAAAATGTACAGGGTTAATTGCAAAGTGACTTTTGAAGTCAAGTAGGTTTACGAGCCTTTGCGGTGAATCCCAAGCTTCAATGTCCTGAATTAACCCTAAGCAAACTCGATCAGGCCGTATTCCTGAATTGGCATATGGATTGCTCTTTTATGTGACACTCCTTAACAGGCCTTATCAGGTTTGGGGGCGCGGCGGCCCCTTTTCCTGAAAGGGTATGGATTAGAACTTTCACGGTATGAATTTCTAGTCTTAATCAGGTATCGAATATGAACAGGATTGGCACAACAAATAAACGTTCCCCGCTTTCAGGCTTTTTGAGGTCTCAGTCCGGGACGGCATCCATCGAATATGCATTGATTGTAATTGGTGTATCGGCGGCGATAATCGCTTCTGTCTCGGCCATTGGCTTCACATTGTTGGAACCGCCTCCATTTGCAATAGATGGACAAAATACAATCAAAAGAGCACTCAAATAATATCGGTGATCCAGAGATTTTCACGACTAACAGCTGCAGAGCTCCAAAAGAACTTGTAATTTTCCTATCCTAGTTGCTTGTCGAATCCAAAGCCCTGACGATTTTACCATCGGGGTGGAAGGCGTGAAACACGAATGCAAATGTGACATCGTGTACCGCATCTCTCAGTTCTCCATTGGTTGATTTCTGAACAATGACATTGCCCACTTCACGGCCGCGCGCTATCGATCGCGTATCCAGTGCTGATGACTGGCCGGGCTCCCAACGAAGCACGATATCCTGCACGGTAATTTTGCGTCGATTGCGCAGCAGTTCCAATGTCCAGGCTTTACCGTTGACGACGACAACCCGGGCCATGGGATGGATGTCATCGGGAAGCGGGCCATTATACAAAAAGGGGCGGGAACTCGTATCATAACCGGCATAAGGGTTAGAACCGAAATTATTGGGTGACCATGGTTTCAGAACTTTCCCATGGGGATAACGGGACTTGAAGCGGGCGAAAGATTCAACGCGGGAAGGGAGCATCTTGAGTCGGGTCCCGGTAAGTTCTCCAACAATTGCTTCGCCAGTGAACTGCTGCCACCAGGTTTGGGTTTGCCGGTCATACATAACGAGATCCGAGTTGCGTAAATTACCCGTGGTTCCAAATTTGAGTTCCCTGCCATCAACTTGCGCTTCGAACACGATTGAGGCATTGCAGAGGGGACAATAAGTTACGGCTACGGGCAAATCGCCGAATTTGTCGTTGACGATTTCGTGGCTCATCAGGATTCCCAGCGGATAAGCTTTCGCAGTATCATTCCAGGCAAAACTGATAACAGGAGATCTGTCATTGAGAGCAGACGCTTCGGCAATGGAAATAAATTCGGGACGGTCAATCGAAGGTATTCCATCCTTTTTCGGCCCACCGGAAATGATCTCCGAAAGATTGACCGATTTTCTGGAGAAATCCGTATTACTCCAGTAGATTGCGCGAGTCACATATCCCGATCCGGGGATGAGGCTCGGCGCAAACAAAAATACGATGAGCACTAACAGGACAATGGTGGTCAGGGTCTTCAGGTTGAAGAACGAGCTGCGGTTTTCCATAGCCTTCAGAATGGAACAAGATTCCGCACCGGGATCAAGGCAATGACCTTCAAATTCCGGTGAACGCCCGAACCGGAACACTGGAGCTTTATCGAGAAATTGTGAAATTCCGAGATGCCACAGCGGCGACCGCAACAAAAAAGGTCCATGACGATTGCCATGGACCTTCAGTAAACAACCAAATTCAAATGACTTGGAACGGGAGATTTACTGCATCGTTGTCTTTGGTTTGACGGTTGGCCAGTTGGCATCCGCTTTTTGAATTTCACCGGGGACGTCGCGCATCCATCGGGATTGCACGCGTTTGGAGAAATTCAGATAGAGTTTTCCGTCATGAATCGTCCAGGCTTTGGGATCCACAGGTGCAAGGCTGCCTCGCGCGACGGCATAAGCGCACCAGCCACCATATTGCGGTGCGTATTTGGCCGGCTCACTGATAAACCGATCCCTGTTTTCGGCGCTGGCGAAATACCAGGTTGCGCCTTCCCATTGGTGGCTGAATTGCTTGTTACCCGCGACATATTTCTTATCGACAAAATAGGCAACGGGATCAGCACCCTTGATCGCCAGACCCTTATTATTAGCGTTGTGACTTGTGCCTGCGAATGCTTGCGTAGCGGCGGCCATCAAAAGAAACAACCCTACGAGAAATCCGGTCCCCCAAAGATAATGTCTGTCATTACTTTTCATTGTGAAGCTATTCATTGTGACTTCCCTAGTCTGTTGTTGGCGTTGTCGCTAAAATGGGTATGAAAACGCACATAACAACGCCGAAATTGTAACATATTTATAACTTGGATGCCGTTGCAGATCAGTCTTTTGTGAACATGCTTGTCAAATTCTTCAGGGTCTGACCGGCCTTGAACCGGCTAAATCGGAATTCTCCGTCGTGGCTCTCAAAACCGAATACGGGATCGTAGGGTTTGGCATTATAGTAAAAATGATTGGTAAACATGTATGCCCCGGTATCGTGGATGAAAATCAGATCTCCGGGATCCAGTTTTGGTAACGGTCTCTCATGGGCGATGATATCGCCAGAAAAACACAAGGGACCTGCAACGTCCTGGGGAACCTTGGGTCCGGATTTAACTCGGCCATCAGGGTCGAGTGCAGTAACCCGTTTTGCCCAGTCCTCGGGCTGGAAAATCGTTCGCATCAGATTGTGACCACCCGCATGGGTCAGGGCGATGGGGCGGCCACCCATGGTTTTCGTATAAGCTACCCGGGCCATGGTGAAGGCGTTTTTGGCAACAATGGCGCGGCCGAATTCCGTGATAACTTTGTAGGTTCCATCAAAAAGTTCCGGCGCCGTTTCCTGAAGCGCTGCTGCATAGTCTTCGAAAGTGGGTGTATCGTCGTCACTGTTGAAATTCACCGACAGTCCGCCACCAATGTCGATAGTGCGAACCTGCTGCCTTCCGATCCCGTCATTGATCTCACGGGCAAGGTGCAGGACGGCACGGGCGCCCTCGGTCATTAAGGAAAGAGGACTGCCGACCGAGCCCACATGAACATGGAGGGCATTCAGAAAATTGTGAGATTTGTAAAGGTCTAGCAGACGTTCCCTGACGCCGGGATCCTGCAGGCCAACGCCGAATTTTGAGGTCAGGGTTGCCGTACTTGAAAGCGCCACCGAACCAGCACCGATTTGAGGGTTTATGCGGAATCCTATGACCGAATCTGAAGTTTGCTCCCGAAAATAGTCCGCAACAATTTCGAACTCCTGAAAATTGTCGATATTGATGGAGACACCTAGCTCCAGAGCTTCGAGGATTTCCGCCTGTTGCTTTACCGGACCGTCAAATACGATTTTCGGGAACGGTATGCCTGCATTTTTTGCAAGTTCAAACTCACCGGGGCTGGCGACTTCGGCCCCCATTCCCTCGATACCGATTATTTCGAGTATGGGAACATACAAGTTCGATTTCACCGCAAAGGTGTGCAGGAAATGATCCGGAAAAGCCTGGATCAGGTTCCCGATCGTATCTTTGATGCCATCGATATCAACCATCGAGATGGAATCACAATCCGCGAGCAATCCCTGGGAGACAAGGGCCCGGCTCACCTGAGATTTCCTGGGGTTTAAATAGTCTTCGGTCATATTCTGCCCGATCATCAAGTTGATGTTATCCGAAACTCACGCGCCCCAACCGGGAAACTGTCATTTTGTTGATTGGCACGAGTTCCTGCTTCGTAAGGGGGTTAAGTCCCATTTTTCATGCAGGCCCCATGACAGGATTAACTGACGTCCCCTGAGATAAATACGCATATGGATGGGTGGCAACCTAATTAAATTTGGAAATATTGCAATCGCACTATAATTAAATGTACTAGATATCAGAATATTTTGTAATTTGGACGTACGGAACTGAAAGACTATCTTTTGGACAGTGTGCAGGAGGTATGTCTCAGGCACCTGTATTAGGAAGGATAACCCATGAGCTTAGAAGAATCCCTGGCAAAACTCAGGGAAGCAAGTGCCAAAAAGGCACCACCGGAAAAACGCGCCGTTCTTGCAGGAGCGGTTCAGCAACTGCGGGACTCCGGGATGCTTGAAAAAACAGTGAAGGTCGGGGACAAACTGCCGCCCTTTAACCTGCAGAATGCGGACGGAACAAATGTTTCTTCGGCTGATTTGTTGGCCAAAGGACCATTGGTAATGACCGTATTCCGGGGCCCCTGGTGACCATACTGTAATGCAGAGCTGTATGCTTTGCGTGACATTGTTGGTGAACTTGCCGAAAATAATGCCACCCTTGTGGCCATTACTCCGAACACGACCGAGCAAAGTCGAACTCTGGTCGAAAAACACAAGCTGAATTTTCCCATGCTCAGTGATTCCGGAAACAATTACGCAGCAGAGCTGGGTATTCGTTTCACAGTTCCTCCGGAAGTCAAGGAGATATATCAGGGATTTGGTATCGACATGGAAGGAACTAACGGTGATGACAGCTGGACGCTCCCCATTCCCATGCGAATTGTTGTCGATAGGGACGGTACCGTTAAAGTCGCCGATATAGATCCGGATTACACACGCCGGCCGGAACCTGCCAAAACTCTGAACGACGTGAAATCGTTGTAAACAATTTATTTTTGGTTCTATCCAGGGTCTGCACCAAAAGACCCTGGATTTTTAGTATTCGTTTTAGTCCATTGATCTGATAAATTGCATGTCTGAAATCCCAGGGACGGGTCTTTCGGACAAAACAACTCAATCCGTATTCTTGTTGCGTAATCAAGTCGGACACCCATGACGGATAACAACACCAATACACAACAAAAAACCCGAACAAAGACAAAAATAGAACGGCCAAGATTGCACAAGGTCATTCTTGTGAATGATGATTATACTCCGAGAGAATTCGTCGTGACTGTTCTCAAATCCGTCTTTCATATGAACGAAGCCGGGGCCTTCCGGGTCATGCATACCGCGCACGTCCGTGGAACATGTGTCGTCGCCGTGTTCACCAGGGATATTGCGGAAACGAAAGCCAGTGAGGCCACCGAACTCGGCCGCGTATCAGGCTATCCGCTGCAATTTACAACGGAACCCGAGGAATAAATTTTTTGGGGTAGGGCATCTGCAATCCGCCTAGGTTTGCGTCCAAACCGCGAGCTCATATCCATCGGGGTCTGAAAAGTGAAAACGGCGACCTCCTGGAAAATCAAAAATTTCGCGGATGATTGTTCCACCGGCATTTTTAATGTCGTTCTGGGTGCTCTCCAGGTCATCGGAGTAGAGAACCACAAGCGGTTGCCCGGACTTTATCTCTTCGGAAAGCTCAAATCCGCCTTTCATCTGTCCGTCATTGAACTCGCAATAGGTTGGACCGTAGTCGGTAAAGGTCCAGTTGAAAGCTTTGCCGTAAAATGATTTGCTTTTTTCGATATCGCGAACGGGGAATTCAATATAATTGATCCGCGTCTGATGGCTGGATTGGTTCATGGGTGCCTCGATCCCGGCTGAATTGGTCATTCGCCGGTGTTCATGTCCTGATAGTGGGGACATCTCTGCAACTCAGCATGACTCAAATCAAGAGATAAATCAAAACTCGTGATATCTGTTTGTTGCCCGGGATAACTATGAGGCTTTTAGTTTCTCGCGGCGATCATGGATTTAGATTTTTTGGGCGTTCTGATTTGCCGAGACTTTCCGGTGAAATTCAGCCAATTCGTCTTTGGTGAGTTCTTCGACTTCGAGCTTGAAGTCAAATTTGTTTTGGTGAAGCCATTGTTGCAGCTTTAGTCGAATTTCTTGCGCATCTTCAGAGGTTTTTGCATGCAGGACAAAGTATGTGCCCTCACCCGGGATTTGTCCGCCGGTGATGTGTGATAGGCAGGTATTGGGGGCATGAGTGCGAAACTGTTGGTTAAACCAATCAAACTGCTGCATGGGATTTTGGTGCATGTTGCCCTCCACTGAATATCCGGAAGGTCATGATCGGCAACAAATCTTAAGACAAGGTTATTTAATACCGTGGGAAGCCATGTGAGCTAAGACTGGCGGGTTCCCGGCACATTAGCTTTCTGGCTCATTTTCCAGCAAAGGCGTTTTTCCATGAATTCAAGCTCGCTCAAATATTGTTCGCGTGCGGCATCGGTTGAGTCAGAACGCATTTTGTCCGATTGGCGCACCTCGGTGCGTTTACGGTTGTCTGGCATCATCGCCTTCCTTTGAACTAAAGCTGTGAAATCATAGCAATCTTCCGGGCAGGTTGCCACTTTATTGTCAAACGAATCAGGATTTTCGAGGATGGGGGTTGCAAATCATGAGGTGTTGATATGATGCATCCAATTGGAACAGCTCCCAGAGATGGATCCGTTTTTATCGGCTTCGACCGCACGAACCAGGGCTATTTGGTTTATTGGGACACTCCCAGAAAGTGTCTGATAAATCTTGAAAATGATTCCCCCGTCCCCGTTCAAACAGTTTGCGACTGGGTTCCCTATCCCGAGGATGGGGATGTACATAGTACGATCATGCATTACAGAAACTGAGTTCCGGGATCTGGTAGACCCGGCAGGGTTTCCCGTGTCATAGTTCCGGAATGCCGGATCCGAATTTTTCGACCTCTTCCCGGGGCGTCCGCGGCCTGGCCGTTCAGGATGCTTTGGGGGTTCCCTTTATCATTCTGTTTGGCAGCTTTGTCAGTTTTGGAACCCTCGCCCGAAACAGTGACTTCAGCCTGACAGCGGCGCTTTTTTCCACGGCAACACAATGGAGCCTGCCGGGACAGATCGTCATGGTCGAGATGCACACCCTCGGTGTGAATGTTCTGACCATAGTCATTGCCATCGCAGTAGCGAATGCGCGTTTTACTCTGATGGCCGCATCTTTCATGCCTTTTCTCAGGCCAGCGCTTCAAGGAAGCTGGTCAACGCTGCTTGCGGTGCACCTTCTCTCGACATTCTCGTGGGCGGCGGGGCGTCGGATATTTCCGAACCTCGCTCCTCCAGAGCGGCTGAACTATTTTTTGACCTATGCCTTGATCTGTATTGCCGGAGCCTTTCTAGGGACATTATTTGGTTATCTCGTCACAACCAGACTGCCCCAGACTGTGAAATTGGGCCTGATATTTATCAATCCCCTGTATTTCGCTTTTGTCTTTGCCGATGTTCGCGAACGATACAACATATGCGCCCTGATACTCGGTGCTATACTGGGTCCGATTTTTCATTTTTTGTCTCCGGAATGGGGCATTATCGGCGCCGGTTTGATCGGCGGCACCCTTGCCTTTGTCATTCTCGGTAAGTCTCGCACCGGAGTGAAGGGAAAATGAACGAGGCCCTGACGATATGGCTGGCCGTGGTTCTGGGATCTCTTGTCACTTTCGGTTTCAGAGCTTCGGGTGCATTTCTGTCAGCAAGTCTGCAACCGCAGAGTCCCGTATTTCTCTGGATTAGCTGTGTTTCTTATGGGCTGCTCGCGGCACTCGTCTCGCGCATGATCTTTCTGCCCATTGGTGAACTGGAGACCATTCCGCTTATACTTCGGCTGGCTGCACTCGGTAGTGCTGCAATTGCCTATCTTGTTTTCAAACGCTCGGTAATAGCGGCCGTCAGCTTCGGGGTGCTCGCCCTGATCGGACTGGCATCATGGGTTCCCATTTGAGGTGCAGTCCGGATCTTCAAAATATGGGTCAATTCAGAAAATCAGTTTGGAATACCAATCCTGCGTACTTACATCATTGCAGAAGACTTATCGAACTTAGGGTTAAGCCAAGGGGTTCAGCCATTTAATGCAATATAATCAGCTAATTAGAGGGCGTTAGTCAGATTTGAGCGTAAAAGCACCTTGTCCCGGAAATTGATAACCTTGTCCCGGAAATTGATAATTGTGGAATAAATCAGCCAATATTGATCCGATTGGATGTCTGGAGCGTAAGTTTTCTAAAATGGGGAACGAATGCTATGCTCAACGTTCAGACATCCAGGAATTACGAGTGGCAGGGTCAATCGGTGTCTGCCGGAGTGATAATGTCAGAACTCATAAAAAAGGTTGCGACCCACCAAGATCACACTGCGTTTCAGGAGATCTTCGAAAAATTTGGTCCGCGGATTAAGGCTTATCTTCTAAAGCAGGGGGCGGATAACGCTACTGCTGAAGAACTGGTCCAGGAGACCATGCTGACCGTCTGGCGTAAAGCGTCAATGTTCGAGGAAAGTAGAGGATCCCTGGCAAGCTGGGTTTACACCATTGCCAGGAACCTGCGTATTGACCGGTTGCGCAAGGAAAAGGTGTGGCAGGAACTGTCCGAAGAACAGTATCAAAAGAGTTCACCAGATGAACCTGCAGATGAAACAGTTGCCAAGAACCAGATGATCAGAGTTATTCGGGGTGCATTAAAACTGCTACCGACGGAGCAAAGAGAAATAATAGAGTATTCCTATCTCAAAGGAATGTCACAAAGTGAAATTGCGGAAGCCTTGAATCTGCCAATTGGTACGGTAAAGTCAAGAATGCGGTTGGCGTATCAAAAGGTTCGCGCTTCGGTCGAGGACTTGAAATGAAAATCAAACAACATCTCGATATATCAACCCTGATGAGTTTTTCATCAGGATCTCTCAGCGAGCCTTTGTCTGCTGTTGTGGCCGCTCATTTGGATCTCTGCAACTCCTGCCGGTCTCAACTCGAAGAACTGGATGTATTGGGTTCAGTCCTGATGGAGACCCTTGAGCCTTCCGAACTCGACCAGCCTGCGCCAGAACCGGAATTGGCATTTGGTTCCCGTCGGAATCACGGGATCGATCGGGCGACACATTCAGGTGGTGGAGAGACGGTGGATTTTATCGCCCGCATCCGGGCCTTGAAGGAGGGTGACAGTTCGGCAGTTAAATGGCGCTGGATGGGTCCAGGAATTCACTATGCGAAACTTCCCCTGTCAAAAGACGTGGAAGGGGATTTGCGGCTCCTCAAAATAGCTCCGGGTCAAAAGCTGCCGGAACATGGACATAACGGTACTGAGTTGACCCTGGTTCTTTCCGGAGCCTACAGGGACGAGACCGGCCATTATGGTCCGGGCGATATTTCGGATCTCGACGAAGATGTCGAACATCAGCCGATTGTCGAGCCGGGACAGGACTGTATCTGTCTGATAGGATTTGATGAGTCTGCACGCTTTAAAGGTGTGATGAGCCGGATCATGCAACCGCTATCGGGTATGTAGATTACAGATGCCCAGCCCCTGGCAGAATGTCTGGATAACGGGAGCCAGTTCCGGGATTTGCAAGCAGATTGCTGAAGACCTGGCAAGCCAGGGATGCAATGTATTCATTTCCGCACGACGCCAGAAGGCCCTTGAAGATATTGCGGCGCATTCTGAACGCTTGTTTCCGATACCCGTCGATGTGGGGAATCCCGAACGTGTAAACGAGGCTGTGTCAGAAATTCTAGGACAGTGCGGATCGAGTGACCTGGTGCTGCTCGGTGCCGCAATCTGGCACCCGATGGCCCTGGAGGAGTGGGACAGGGATAAAGTCACCCGTAGCATGTCCATCAACTATTCCGGTGTCATTAACTGTATCTCCCCCATTTTACCCGGAATGATTGAACGCAGGAACGGGCATATCGGTATTCTGTCGAGTGTAGCCGGATATCGAGGACTACCC
>JBPCWG010000213.1:0-4549 GCA_051009705.1 Methyloligellaceae bacterium
GATTTAGATAAAGTGTCCCGCCTTTATGGATTTCCATTTGACTGGAGGTGACGCGGGCTTCTCTTTTTCTGTCTCTTCTTGGATAACGAAATTTTCGCCTGGAAAAGATCTCGACACGATGCAGCAAGACACGAAACCCGCGGACGCGACCATTGAGGCGAGCGTAGACCGGATTATCGAACGGACGGGGGGGCAAATTGTTCTGGGCATTCCCCTTGGTCTTGGAAAGCCAGTCCAGTTCGTGAACTGCCTGTACCGGCGGGCAATGAAAAACCCCTCAATCGAACTCAAAATCCTTACAGCCCTGTCACTAACGAAACCGGTTGGAAAAAACCTGCTTGAAACAAGGTTTCTGGCGCCGATCGAAAAGAAAATGTTCGGGGATTTTCCGGAACTCGACTATGTCGCCGCCGTCAAAAAAAATATGCTGCCCGACAATATACAGATTGTTGAGTTTTTCTTCGCGCCGGGGGAGCAGCTGCACGTCCCGCAAGCCCAGCAATCCTATACCAGTGTAAACTATACCCATGTCGTTGACCTTCTACTCGATGAAGGAATCAATGTCATGGCGCATCTGGTGAGCAAACGAGAACGAGATAGCGGGCTCTCATTCAGCCTGAGCTGCAATCCGGATATAACGCCGGAATTGCTTGAAAGATTTAGCAATGACGGCGCAGACACAGGGCGCCCTATTCTAGTGGGACAGGTCAATCAGAATTTGCCGTTTATGCCGGGAGTCTGTGAACTCCCGGCATCGGAATTCGACTTTGTCATCGATGATCGTCGCTATGACTATACTTTGTTTTCCGCACCTCACATGCCCGTATCGGCACAGGATTATGCCGCTGCGCTCTACACCGCCACACTGATCGAGGATGGCGGCACACTGCAGATCGGCATCGGTTCTTTTGCCGATGCGCTCACACAGGCGATTAAACTTCGACATACGCACCCTCGGGAATTTGGGGAAACAATTCATCGGCTTGACCCATCACTATCTGAATCCGGCGAGCGTTACCTCGGTCCCTTTGAGATCGGTTTATATGGCTGTACGGAGATGTTCGTGCATGGTTTTCTGGAGCTCTACCGTATCGGTGTGTTGAAGCGTGAAGTTCATGACATCAGGACAGAGAACACGGACAGCAAGGTTCAACAGAATATTGCCGCGTCTCAACCGAACGGACGCGTCCTCGATGCCGGCTTCTTCCTGGACTCAAGTACCTTCTACGAAGAGCTAAAGAACTTGACTGACGCGGATCTTGAGAAATTACAGATGAAGCCGGTTTCCTTTGTCAATCAGCTTTACGCCGACGAAGCCCTCAAAAGGTCCCAGCGCATCAAGGCCCGGTTTATTAATAAGTGCCTGATGGCGACATTGCTGGGAAATGTTGTGTCCGATCAGTTGGAAAACGGCCAGATTGTCAGCGGTGTAGGCGGGCAGTATAATTTTGTCGCCCAGGCTCATGAATTACAGGACGCACGATCCGTGATTGTGCTGAATGCAACGCGTGGGAGCGGTCGTTCCCTGAGTTCCAACATTCTCTGGTCCTATGGACACACAACAATCCCCAGGCACCTGCGGGACATTATCGTGACGGAATATGGCATTGCCGACCTCTGGGGCAAATCGGACCGCGACGTTATAGCGGAAATGCTGAATATTGCCGATAGCCGGTTTCAAGCCGCGCTTTTGCAACAGGCGAAAAAGAATGGAAAAATCGAGAAATCTTACGAGATCCCCGGCCAATTCCGGCAAAACTTTCCCGGTGCCGTACAACAAAGACTGCAACAGGCGCGTGCAAAGGAATTATTGCCGGACTACCCTCTGGGGACAGAATTTTCCGGGCTTGAACAGAGTATTATTACCGCATTGAAACAGATGAAAGCTCTTCGGCAAGAGCCGTTGAAACTGGTCCAATCGGTGGTGTCGGTTCTCGGTAATCGTCAACCCGACACACGGGAAAGGGCCGCCCTTGAACGACTCGGCCTGAATAAAACCGCGACTATGAGGGAAAAACTCATTGCTTTGGCGTTCTTATGGGCCTTTCGACAATCTGAAAATTCAAATGAACTGAGTTTTAACTAGGCATCTCTTTCAGAGCTTTGACCCGAGTTCTTTTCCTCTCCGACTTTTTCTGAAATTGAGTAGATACTGCCAGTTCTCCTGCCAATAATTATAGCTGGTTCTGTTGCGAAAAAGACTGTAAATGTTGCGCCAGTTTTGGGAGCGACCGTGCAAATGAGAATTGAATGAAAGCCATCACAATTGGGTCCGCCATGGTCGACATCATAACCATTGTCGAAGATGCGGACATCGAACGCATGACCATGCACAATGCAACTTCCTCATTTCTCCTCCTGGAACAGGGGCGAAAAATTGATGCGGAAAGCATTACCATCCATGTTGGCGGTGGCGCCATAAACACCGCTGTCTGTCTTTCCCGCCTCGGCCACCGGGTTTTCAGCCTGGTGAAGCTGGGCGAAGACGTTTACGGCGCACGGATAATTGAATGTCTCGAACAGGAAAATGTTTCTCAAAAACATATCGTACGGACAAAAGAGGATGGCACCGGTGTCGCGATAATGATTTCCTCGCACGACCGCAATGCAACTATTTTCACGCAGCGCGGGGTCAACCGTCTATTGCGCAAGGAAGACCTGAATCCCGCTATCTTCAGGGATCTGGATCTCGTCTATATCTCAAGCCTGTCGGACGGATCGTCTGACTGTTTTCCTCATATTGCCGAGCTTGCCCACTCAGCAGGTGCATTCGTCGCGACAAATCCGGGTATCCGCCAGCTGACATCCCGCCTCAATCCCTTATACGACTCTCTCGAACATGTTGATCTCATAGCCTTGAACCGGGTCGAAGCGGCGGCTCTCATTCCCGGGATTTTTGCCCGTGGACTCGAAACATCAAATGCACAAATGGCGGAGCTTCCGGAGGATTGTCCGGAACTCCTGCGCACCGGCCTGACTTTTGGCGGTTTTTCCGTTTCCCTGCCCGTATTATTCAATGCCATTACGTCCCTTGGTCCCAAATACTTCGTTCTCACAGACAGCCGCAACGGGGCTTATCTGAGTGATGGCCGCACGATTTTCCATAGCACAACAATGGATGTGAAACCCCAGGGAACGGCCGGCGCGGGTGATGCGTTCATATCAACGCTGGTCAGCTGGATTGCCGAGTCGAGTCCTCTGGAGCAGTGCCTCAAGGCCGCGGCAATAAATTCCGCAAACGTGGTGAAAGTCATCGACACCCAATCCGGCCTGCAGGATAAAAACAGCCTAAGTCAGCAATTGCAGGAACTGGATTCAGAAATTACTGTGCAGAAATTCAACATTCTGAATTCTGATCAATAATTCCTTGAAAAGTGCGAGACGGAAATATGTCATTTTCCAGCGAATTCGACCTCAGATCAAAATCGAGCTATGTGCATTGGAGCCCCGTCACCCTTCGATTTGGTGACATGGACAGTCTCGGACACATTAACAATGCTTCAATAGCTTCCTATATCGAAGTGGCTCGAACGACCTTGATCCACGGAATTGTCGATCGATTTGGTCACCCGAATCTGAACTTCGTCCTGGCGCGCGTTATCATCGACTATCATCAGGAATTTCACTTTCCGGGAACCGTGGATGTCGGCGCACGCATTACACGCCTTGGAAACAAGTCGATGACATCCATATACGGAATTTTCCTGGATGAAACCTGTGTGGCAACCGGAGAAAGTGTGAATGTTTTCTTCGACGCAAAAAAACGCCAAAGTGTGGTGCCGCCCGATGATGTCCGCCAGGCCCTGATCGACTTCATTGACGCCCACTGACGGAAGTTCCTATTTTTCACCACCTGTGAAAGCGACATCCAGACGAATTAAATTTTCAATTTCCTCGGATGAGTAGCCGAGCTCACTGAGGACGGAGATAGTGTGTTCGCCGAATTGTGGCGGCGCCGATTTGACTTCTGCCGGAGTACGGGAAAGTTTTATGGGGTTTGCAAGCCCCTTGTAACTATCGAGCTCGGCAACCATTTCGCGGTTGCGCGTTTGCGCATGGTTCAAAGCGCCCGGCACATCCAATACGGGACCGGCCGGGACGCCGTTCTGCATCAGGGCTACGGAAATCTGTTCGCCGTCAAATTCCGCCAATTGTTTCTCCAGCACTTCCCGAAGAATAGTTTTATTGCGACTTCGATCACTGTTGCGCAAAAAACGTCCGTCCGATGCCAGTTCCGGATCTCCCAGCACTTCGCAAAGCCGTTTGAACTGGCCGTCATTGCCGACACCGATGAAAATATCACAGGTCTTCGTCGCGAAGGTGTCGTAAGGCGAAATATTCGGATGATGGTTGCCGGTGAGTATGGGTTTCTTGCCGCCAAGAAACCAGTTGGCGGCATGGGGAAACAATAGGGAAATAGCCGTATCGTAAAGCGTCATGTCGATTGATTGACCTCGCCCCGAATTCTGCCGCTCGTGCAGGGCGACCATGATGCCAAAGGCGCTGGACATCCCGGTACCAATGTCAACCATAGGAATACCGACGCGGG
>JBPCWG010000214.1:0-6942 GCA_051009705.1 Methyloligellaceae bacterium
CGGCTGAGAGAAGAGCGCCTCAGGGCTGTCCGATCAAGGGAAACAAAAATTCCAAAGGCCAGATTTACTATATGCCCTGGTCTCCCGGCTACAGCCGCATTCGCATTCGGACACGCCGAGGAGAAAGATGGTTCTGTTCGGAAGAGCAGGCCGTAAAAGCCGGTTGGCGGGCGGCGTCCTAGCCAGTAATGTAGGACTCAACGAATTTTGTATTGAGATCTCCAATGTATAAGACTGGTCCGTAACCATGCATCCTCCTGCTCGTCCCGGTGATCCCCTTGAACTGGTGGATACCCCCGCACTCCTCATCGATCTCGACCGTTTTGAAGCGAACCTGAAGCTGATGTCCGATGATTTGGCCGGCACACCGGTTAAATTGCGCGCGCACTCCAAAACACACAAATCTCCAATTATTGCGAAAATGCAGATGGATCTCGGTGCGGTCGGAATCTGCTGTCAGAAAGTTTCCGAAGCCGAGATCATGTTCCAGGGAGGCGTGAGCAATATTCTGATCAGCAATCAGGTCGTCGGTGAGAAAAAAATGCGTAGACTGGCAGCTCTCGCCTGTCAGACCCATCTGATGACCTGCCTCGACAATGCAAACAATGCCGTTGATCTGGATACCCTGGCTAGAGCCTTCGACACAACAATAGATGTTTTGGTTGAAATCGATGTGGGAGCTGCT
The DNA here is from genome assembly GCA_051009705.1 of Methyloligellaceae bacterium. Classification (GTDB taxonomy): domain Bacteria; phylum Pseudomonadota; class Alphaproteobacteria; order Rhizobiales; family CAYWUX01; genus JANQOC01. The sequence continues at coordinate 686 of JBPCWG010000214.1, forward strand.
CGTTGCGGTGTGGCTCCGGGGCGTGATGCCTTGGCATTGATTGAAACGATTCAAGGATTGAAACATCTGAATTTCAGAGGATTGCAGGCCTATCAGGGCAGCGCCCAGCATCTGAGGACGCCCGGTGAGCGGCAAACAGCAATAGAATTCGCCATTGAATGCGTCAATGAAACTCTTGCCGCCCTTCAAAGCAAAAACATTGACTGTTCAATCGTATCAGGGGGTGGGACAGGCACCTATCCGCTGGAAGCCGGCAGTGGTGTCTACAATGAAGTCCAGGCGGGATCGTACATATTCATGGATGCGGATTATGCCCTCAATCTCGACGAAGCCGGGAAACCCTTTTCGAGGTTTGAACATGCACTCTTTGTTTTTGCCACAATTATGAGTGCGACCAAGCCGCATCAGGCGGTTGTCGATGCAGGGCTGAAGAGCTTTGGTGTTGATAGTGGTTTGCCGAAGATGTCAGCCAACAGCGAAGTCGACTATGTCAACGCCTCGGATGAGCACGGTGTTTTGGCCTGGCAGTCCAAAAATGTCCGTTACGAGCTAGGTGAAAAAGTTTTACTCATACCCGGGCACTGCGATCCGACAATCAATCTGCACAACTGGTATGTTGGTGTGCGCGACCTTAAAGGTTCAGAACCCTATGTGGAGTCAGTCTGGCCTGTTGCAGCACGAGGATGCATATTCTGATGGCCGGTTAGAGCCCTAAGCTGAACACGTGAATCGGTCAATTCAAGATTTGAAGCGGTCCATAACGCGACCAAATCGCCAGCCATAAAATCCTACTTTTTCAAACAGCCCCCCTGTGTTGAAGGGTTCATTCTCCCAGAAGTTCATGGCTGCTTCCAGATTTGGCACATCAATGATCATGACGCTGCCAATTTGCAGCGAACTTCCCTGTTCGAGCAACGGTCCACGGGTAATGTAAATGTCTATCACCGACTGCTGGTAGGCTTCATGTTCGGCCCTGAGAGAATCCCTCAGTTCGGCGCTGTCGGGTTTGTCGATGGCTTCAATCAGATACTGCACATTGCCCTCTTTCCGGGGGCAGTCTCTCCAGTTGTAGGGAACACTGGGAGACCAGTCATAAATCTCAGCTCCGCTCTGAGCGCCACCAATAAGATAGGGTTCAGCGGCCACGTGCTCCTCGGCGGCCTTGCGATCGGGAAAATCGATTAACCTGTAACTGCCAAGCTCTGTCGCCAGATCCGTGGTGAGAAAGGGCCCCGCAAATAAAGTCTGATCATCAAACTGCTTGAGGTAGTCGAGATGCGGCTGCCGATACTGATCGCGGAGGGGCCCAGAGTTTTCAACATCAAAAAGCTTTATTGCAAAGTACATAATTTCCCTTCCTAGGGTCTTGTAGATTTTCGCATTTGCATGAACTGATTAAACAGTCTTTCATGCTCCTGGGGCGTCAAAAGATTTGTCGTACGAACACCCTGACTGGCCAGGAATTTTTCAAAAGCGGAACGCGTTTTAGCCGTTGCATTGGCCAGCGACACATCTCGAAAATCCTTTTGCAAAATTTTTACGGCCGCATCAAACCTCTGCCATCCCTTTATGGAAGAAGTGGGATTAATTTCCTGCCACTTGGGATGATACCCCTCGGACTGCAGCGTACTCAATTTGGCGAAAACTGCCGAAACAAATTTGGACACTTTCGCATATCGCGGATTTGATCGGCGCCAGTTGTATACGATGAGGAACGTTCTGACGGCCAGAGTATCAACGGATTTGTTCTCGGAAATGAGATTGGGATAGTCTTCGTGGCTCAGCAGTGTGGGGGTGTAGGCTTCTGCAAAAATATCTGAGTAGCCGATATTGAGTAGTTTAAGATCCGGGCCTCCGGGGATCTGGGACAGGACTGGCGCCGGCTTGCCGGATGTGAGGACTGTTGCTGATATCTTGTTCTCACGCGTTTGCTGGATGGATTTCTGAAAGTCCTGATAAACGGGTTTAACTGTGATATCCAGGGCACGAAGAATATTCTGGGCCGTCAGCGACGCCTGGGATTTGCGCGGTCCCAGATTGACGGTTTTTCCTTCCAGGTCTTTTAGGTCGGTCACCGAACGGTGCGCGAGAAAATGCACTTCGGAATTTGAAAATTCCGTAATGTATCTGAGTTTGGATACCAGGTCCTTTGTCTCTTTATCCTGTTTTGACCAGTTCAGTGTATCCGATTGTACAACAGCAAAGTCGACACCGCGCAGCCAGAACAGGTCTCTAAGATTTTGTTTCTGGGAATCGCCGATCAGTGGAACAACACGAAAATCATTTTCCCCAATCAGTTGGGAAAGTTCACTGCTCATTTGCAGTGACGCTGTTCCATAGGGTCCTGAAATTAAACCAATGGTCGTTTGTTTCGGTCGCTTCGGGGGCGCCGGCTTGATGACCTTTGGTTTCACTGCCTGGTTCGGTTGCCCCAGTTGCGGCAGCGGCTGCACCTGGATGCTATTACTTTCCGGCTGCGACGTTTGAGCCTGAGATGTTGCCGGCAGACCTATCGCAGCAATGACAAGGCATAGACCGGAAATGAAAATGTATAAAACCTGTCTTGTCGTATTTACAGGGGACATTGACTATCCGTCCTGAAGATTTTTCAATCTGTCAGACAATGTTTTCCGCAGGCTACCGGATTTTTTCGCTGATTTTGCCGCCTCAACGGGCTGTTCTGATTTTTCGTCGTTTTTTGTTGCCGGTTTGGTTTTCTTCACTTCCTTAGTTTTTGCTTTGACAGTTTCGGATATTTTTTCGCTATTCTTACCATTTTTCTTACTGCGTTCAAGCAGAATGGTTTTGACGTCTCCTTCATCCTCGGATTTTTCACTTTTACCGTTGCTTGGAGGCTTGCCCTTGGCCGAATGTCCAAGCAGGCTCAGTTCGATATCTTCGATATGATCCTCTTTGCCCAGATCCGTCGAAAATGGTGAAGACGTTTGCTCATTCATTTCTTCCCGCAGTTTCGATATGCGCGTCTCAAGCGATTCATTCTGTTCTTTCAAGAGTTCGAATTCTGAAAGGGGTACAACGTCTTTCCCATTGCTGTTTGCAGGAGCCGTATTGCCGTCGAGCTCCTGTTTGAGACGTTGAAGTTCCGCTTTGCGGATCTGATCTTTAGCGACAACTTCGCCAATCTTTCCTTCCTGCTGATTTATTTTGATCCGGAGCTTACTGATTTCCATGTACCGCTCTCCGAGCAGTTCCTTGGCTTTTGCCAGCTGGGCTTCCATCTTCGGCAGGCGGTTCGTTATGGTTTGTTCGAAAATCTCGTTTGCGTTCTGTTGCTCTTCGAGATCCCGCAAACGTTCTTCGAGCTGGGTTTTCAGTTCGACGACCTTAACTTCTTTGCGGCTGATTTCGATTGTTTGCTTTGCCGCTTCCGTCTCCGCTTTTTCAAGCTTCTCCTCCAATTGACGGATCTGGATGGCAAAATCAGCGCGTAGTTGATCTTTGTCGGCTTCAATCTCAGCCAATGTCACAGGCATGCTGTTGTGAATTCTCTCGGTGGTCAGTCGTATCGCACGGCGCCAAAATGCTGATGCAAACAGCAATGTGACGAAGCCGGCGATTAACACCCCAAGCGAGACCAGCATGATGGACTGGATCATATTTGTTGGTCCCCGAATACTGGAAATATTGGAACTTTATTCCTTACTATATACAGCAATTCCGATCCAACAAGAATGTTGGATCAGAATTAAGCAGATTGTTCAGGAATTTTGTCGAATTCTTTAAAACGGGTTCCAGGTAGGACGTGCGCTATATTTTAAATATCCGACATTTGCCCCAAATCTAAGTCCAACGCCGGATCGGATAGGGGCTAGAACAATATCTCCATATTTCTGGAAAGTGATGCCGACCCCGCCGACCAGATAGGCTGAACCGTCAATGCCGCCGAAACGGTGAAATATATCACGATGGCGGTTCAGGTTATAAACCAGGATCATGGTTTTTGAGCCTTCGGCGCCAAAGTCATAACCGACCGATGGGCCCTGCCAGTAAATTTTTCGATTTCCCAGATGTTTCGTGTGAAGGTGCCCCTCGCCATATCGCAAACCGGCGATGAAAGCGCCACCGGCTTCCTCACCTAGAATATACCCGTTGGGTCTCCCGGATTTGCGGAATGCATAGGCTATTACCTTTGCCAGCCCGCTGCTTACGGTTCCGAAGAATCGGTGACCGGCGTCAACGATCTCATTCTCGGAATAAGTTTGATTATGATCCGGCGGCGGATAGTCATAGCGGCGATCGTCTGGGTATCCCGGTTCATAAGACCGGCCGTGGGCCCGGCGATCATCAAATCTCGGGTCGTCATAGCGGCGATCATCATACTGTCGCTCCGGATAGCGTTGCCGCCCATAGCTGTCTTCCGGATGGGGCCGGGGACTTTGGGCGTACGGATCATTACGCTGATAAGTTGACGGCGCCGGTCGGTTGCGCGGTTCATAGTATCCGGAGTTCCTGTTTTCAGGCCCGCTGGAATAACCGTCTCGGGGAAGCGGATTTGATCTATCGTAGGGGCGAATATCCTGCGGAACCTCTTCATAGACCTGAGGTCGTTGGTTGGGATTTTCCAGCCACGGTAAATTTTCCTCTGCTCTGACGGAGAGATCGGATCCAACGAAAAAAGCGGCACATGTAACCGTTAGGGCCAGCCTGCAAAATTTCATTGCCAATTTGTTCATCGTTGTAGCTCGTTCACTTGGACAGGTATCGCGCGGAGGTGGACGACCTCCTTAAAACTTGAAAATCGAATCGACCTGTCATTGCGTCTGTTGCGCCATAATCTCCGGAAAGTGTTACGAAACTGTGGCCGAAACGATGCTTAAATTAAGCGAAACCTTGAAATATTGACGTCTTTTTTACGTAATCCGACCTATTCTTCGACAACGGTTCAATATTCGCCGAATCAGGACAAACAGATGGTTTTTTCTTGCAGAAACGGAGACTTCATTCTCAATTGCCGGGTCTTGGCGCTGTTGACGCTTTTTGCTTTCGTTTCCATGCAAAATATCGGTTTGGCAAAATCGGCCGATACGACGATCCGGGTTTGGACGGATTCGAGTTCCGGGTATGCCTTAGGTGGTTTTGATCCGCTTTCCTACTTCGTCGATCAAAGGCCGAGAAGGGGCAAAGCTAAATTCGAGCATGATCTAAACGGCACAATCTGGAAATTTACGAATTCCGGCAACAGGGAAGCCTTTGCTCGACATCCGCAATATTACCTACCTGCATTCGGTGGCTATGATCCGTTTGCCTTGGCCAGGCAGAAAACGACGATCGGATTGCCGACAATCTGGTCCCTCCACAAAGGACGGGTCTATTTGTTCCATAACGCCGTGAACAGAAAATTATGGGAAGAGGATCCGGAAGCCCATATCGCCGAGGCCGTTGATTATTGGCAAATCGCTTTGAAAAAACTTACAAATTAATTGAACTATTAGCGCCGGCCCCAGGCAATGAACCCGGGATTCTTGAACTCCTGATCAACTTTTCCATAGAGGAATGAGGTGCCGTCCAGATTTTCGACGGTGCCACCGGCCGCTTGCAAAATGGCCTGTCCGGCGGCGGTGTCCCATTCCATTGTAGGTCCAAAACGGGGATAGAGGTCGGCACGCCCTTCAGCCAACCGGCAGAACTTCAAAGAAGAACCGGCATTGACCGTATTGGCAACGGAAAAATCGTCTAAATAGGCAATGGTCGCGTCGTCCAGATGCGAACGGCTGGCTAAGACATGTAAGGCCTCCCTGTCAACCAGCCTGCAGGCAATGGGTTGAAAATCAGAGACATCAATCGAAGTTCTTTCAAACACAGTATCAAGCCGGCCCACTGAATTCAGATCAAGGGTCACATAGAGTTCGCCGAGGGCAGGTGCCAGGATGATACCGAATACCGGACATTTGTTCTCGATCAGTCCGATATTGACCGTGAATTCCGGACGCTGATTTATGAATTCGCGCGTGCCATCAAGTGGATCGACGAGAAAATAGATGTCTTCCACGTGAGGGCGAGCGCCTTGACTCAGGCTTTCTTCGGCGACCACCGGAATTTCAGGACAGAACTGTTTGAGATCCCGAAGAATCAGATCTTCTGCAACCTGATCAGCTTCAGTGACCGGTGAATTATTTGCCTTGGTCGCAATGTCCAGTGGTGTTTCGAAATAGGTCATGATATTTTTTCCGGCTTCCAGTACGGTCGGAATAAGATTCTGAGTTAGGAATTTCTGATCGATCTGGGACATCGAAGTC
>JBPCWG010000215.1:0-2531 GCA_051009705.1 Methyloligellaceae bacterium
AATGGATCTAGAAACGCAAAAACACCGGGCCAGATCCTGGTTCGAAGACTTGAGAGATCAAATCTGCCAAGAATTTGAAACGATTGAAGCGGGATTCCAGGGACCGGGGTCAGCCCGTCCTGCCGGACGATTCGAGCAATCCGACTGGACCCGGGATCAGGGCGGATCCGAGGGAGATCACGGTGGCGGACGGATGTCGATGATGAAAGGTCGCGTCTTCGAAAAAGTCGGCGTCCATACATCTACCGTGCACGGTGAGTTTAGTCCCGACTTCCGCAACCAGATCGACGGCGCGGAAGAAGATCCGCGCTTCTGGGCCAGCGGCATATCGCTCATAGCCCATATGGTAAATCCCAACGTGCCCGCCGTGCATATGAATACACGCTTCGTGGTGACAACCAAGAACTGGTTTGGAGGCGGCGCCGATTTAACTCCTGTCCTCGATGCACGCCGCAACCAGGAGGACCCCGATACGAGGGACTTTCATGCCGCAATGAAATCAGTCTGCGATCAACACGAGGTCGCCGACTACCGGAAATACAAGGAATGGTGTGACACTTATTTTTACCTGCCTCATCGCCAGGAAATGCGCGGAATCGGCGGAATCTTTTACGACCATCACAATTCCGGGGACTGGGTCGCCGATTTTGCATTCACCCGGGACGTTGGTCGGGCCTTTCTCGAAATCTATCCCAAACTTGTCAGGCGCAACATGGAAATTCCCTGGGACAACAGCCAACGTGAAGAGCAACTCATCCGTCGAGGGCGCTATGTCGAGTTCAATTTGCTTTTCGATCGCGGGACGACGTTCGGTCTGAAAACCGGAGGCAATGTCGACTCGATCCTGTCCTCCATGCCGCCGGAAGTTAAATGGCCATGAATCACGGGAACTGATTCCGAATTAAGCCTCGGAAATGCCGGTATAACGAGGTCGTCAGCGAAATTGAACGCATTTTTTAACCCAACTGTGATTCTTTCATATTGACAATTGAAAATTTGATATATGCAATATAAACAAGCAATTGGGCGGTTTGGCCAATATTGTTTACCAACCGCATTACTGTCTTGAGGACATCTCCAATGAGCGATATTTCACTGGAACGCCAAGCACAATCGATCGTCCAGCCGCATTTGAACGATGTGGCCTGGCCCACCGTTTTTCTCGGAGTGGCCTGCGTCATCGCCTTCCTCGGCGTTATGATTATGGGTTTCACCGGCGTAATTCCCCTGTGGCTCGGCCTGATCCTCAATTCGTTTATCCTGTATGCGGATCAAACACCCCTGCATGAGGCGGTTCATGGAAGTATTTCGGGAAAGCACAAGCGCTACCGGTGGCTCAACCATACGATAGGTTTCCTGTGCGGAATTGTCCTCATTCATGAATACAAGATGTTTCGGGTCATGCACACATTACATCACAGGGACACGAACAATCCGGATTTTGACCCGGATTACTGGATCTTTTCCAAAAACCCCCTTGGCGTGGCACTCAGGTGTCTGACCATACCTCTAAAATATCACTACTATTTCTTCCGCTATATTTTCCTTAACCGAGAATATCGTTCCGAGGTCATTCATGTGTTCCTCGTCTATTGGGCTCTTTACAGTGTTCTGACCTGGGGCGTGATTTTGGGATATGGGCTGGAATTCATGTTGCTCTGGTACATTCCTCATTTCATCGCCAGCGGTCTGATCATCTACTTCTTCGGCTGGCTTGTGCACCCCGAAGAACGCGAAGAGCGTTATAAAAATACGCGCATTCTGAAGTTCAAGGAAAATGTTGAACCGGTGCTCAATTTCGTCTGGTTTTTCCAGACCTATCACCTCATCCACCATCTGTTTCCACGGGTTCCTTTTTACAAATATCCGGCGATATACAAGGATCTGAAACCGATTCTGCAGCAAAAAGGATCACCTATCCTGGAAATCGGCGATCTCAAAGATCATCTACCTCATTTCGAAAGCAAGGCGACAGCAGGCACCTGAGTGGCGTGCGACTTCGGGATGCGGGTCTTAGTCTGCGCGACAGCAGATAGACATTGTCTGCGCGACGGCAGATAGACAATTTGCTTGGCTATGGCTGACAAAGGACGGTTGGCGACTAATTCAAAACCAGGCAACCATCAACAAAGTTCATTTCAGCGGGTTCAATCAGCTTTCGGTGAGCGACCCTGATTTTGTGCAGGGGTCCATCGAGATTGTCCTGCCAGAAATCGAGGAAACCGATCAGTTTCGGGAATTCGGGAGCCCGGTCGTAATCCTGCCAGATAAAACTCTGAAGAAGACCCGGATGATCTGGCATCTTGTATAGAATTTCGGCTGTTGTCAGACTGAACCCTTTTAACTGACTCTCGAATTGTCGATCGATCATATAGTTCACCTCATGGTTGTGATTGCGCTGGACTCCAATGCTGCTGATAAAATGCTGCTGATTTGATGTTACTGAATTCGTTCTGCGTCCCTCAGCTTAGCTGAGTCTTGCGAAACGGGCAACTTTCTCTTTGTTTTCAATGAGTTGTCAGCACTCTCCA
>JBPCWG010000216.1:0-5024 GCA_051009705.1 Methyloligellaceae bacterium
CGTCCGGACGCCGGTCTTGGAATTTTCGAAAATGCGACGGGTGCGGGCTGCAAACTCACTCCGAATAAAGAAAAAACTGGAGTGAATGCCCCCATCACTCCAGTTTTTCCTTTTGTTTGACGCTAGAAAGCGGGGATCCTAGCGCCGATGTGTTAGATTATCGACATTCTAGAATGAATTCCGCCTACTGCTTTCAGGGATGTTGATAACTTTGTGAAGACCAATTGAAAGCAAATCGTATTCACATGTTTTGATTTTGAAATAGTTTGAATGCTATCTAGAAGCGGCAATGTTGTCACCTCTTCGCAACCGCGACTACCGCTATCTTTTTATCGCCCAACTTGTTGCCTTGCTGGGTACCGGAATTGCGACTGTGGCCCTGGCCTTGCTGGCATTTCAAATTGCCGGCAGGAATGCCACGATTGTTCTCGGTACGGCGCTGGCGATCAAAATGATCGCCTATGTTCTTCTCTCGCCAGTGGCGGGCGCTTATGCGGGAAAATTCAACAGGGTTCGATATTTGGTTGGCCTCGAAATTATTCGAGCGATTATGGCGGCATTGCTGCCGTTCATCGACCAAGTCTGGCAAATCTATGTTCTAATATTCCTTTTGCAGTCCGCTTCAGCTGCTTATACGCCGGTATTTCAGGCGACCATACCGAATATCATCCCGGAAGAAAAAGAGTATACAAAGGCTCTCACACTGTCGCGATTGAGCTATGATTTAGAAAGCCTGGTCAGTCCCATGCTTGCAACTCTGTTGCTTGCCTTCATGAGCTTTCACTGGCTTTTTACATATACTGCGGTGGCATTCCTGGTATCCGCATTGTTTGTTTTCATGACCCGGTTTCCCGCTGTTTCAACTTCGGCAGAGGAAGGAGCCGAGAAACAACACGTTGTCGACGGCATTCGATACTATCTGGCGACGCCCAGATTGCAGGGATTAATGGCGTTGAATCTGGCTCTGGCCGCAGCAGGCTCCCTTGTAATCGTTTGTACCGTCATTGTCGTTTTAGAGTTTTTTGAAGGCACTCAGTCTGAAGTGGGAATGGCGCTTGCTGCTTTTGGCTTTGGATCCATGATTGCGGCACTTTTGATTCCCAAACTCCTTGAGCAAATTCAAGATCGTGTCCTCATGCACTGCGGCGCCTTCACTCTTTGTTTTGCTCTTGCAGGGGCGGCTGTCCTATTTCAACTGGACTGGAAAAACTGGAGCACCTTCCTCCTTCTTTGGTCGGTGATCGGCGTCGGCTATTCGGCGATCATAACACCAACTGGTCGGGTACTGCGGCGATCGTCGAATGTCGAGAATCGCACATCAATATTTGCTGCGCAATTCTCGCTTTCCCATGCCTGCTGGCTGATCACCTACCCGCTGAGTGGCTGGCTCGCGGCTACATTCGGCATCGGTTCCACCGCCCTGGTGCTGGCGATGATTACCGCATTCGGACTATTGGGATCAATGAGGCTCTGGCCGTCAGACGACAAGATCGTCCTCACTCATACTCACAGCAATCTGCCTGCGGATCATCCACACATCCGGGATGCGATCCACGACGGCAAAGGCATGAGACATACCCATGACTTTGTTATCGATCGTTTCCACGATAGTTGGCCGACTAAAATTTAATGCATCAAAACCGGTCGAATACGGAACCAGATTTATTCATCAGGTTGCGTCCAATTAGATTGTGCAGAGTTTCAGTTGTTCCGCCACCAATTGAACCATATCTCGCGGCCTTGAAATATCGTGATGCGGGGCAGTCATCCGTGTAACCATATCCGCCATGGACCTGGATTGCTTCACTTGTCACCCGGATCGACATTTCATTGCATGCGACCTTGGCGGCGGCGGCCAGTGTAGGATCGGGAAACGGATCCGCACTAATGCAGGCCCGATAAAGCAGGCTACGGGACGCTTCAATATCCTGAAACATTCGGGCAATTTTCCATTGCATCCCCTGAAAGTCACCAATCGGTCTTCCGAAAGCCACTCTTTCTTTCATATAGCTTACAGAGTCATCAAGTGCCGCCTCAGCCAGTCCGAGAGAAATACTTGGATTTAAACATCTCTGAGTATTGAAAGCGGAGAGGAGTTTTTTGAACCCGTCTGAATCGATAATCAAATTTTCAACAGGCACTTTGCAGTTATCAAACTGGACCTCATGGAGAAATTCACCACCCATGGTATGAAACTTTCCTGTCAGATTGAGTCCTGCAGTTCCGCCTTCGACGAGAATACAGCCGATCCCCTCTCGGCCCGGCGAATTGTTCACGCGCGTGAACACGACAAACATGCCGGCTTCCTCGGCACGACTAATGTAAGTCTTGGTTCCTTTTAAGGTGACACCGTCGTTCGTGACGGTTGCATTTGTCGTATAAGCCGCAACATCTGTTCCGGCCTGCGGCTCCGTCATGCAGATAGATAGAATACACCGCCCACTCACGACTTCCGGCAAAATTCTCTTTTTGATTTCCTCCGGCGCGAATGTCGATATTATGCGGGTTTGAGTGCCGACCTCACCAAGTGCCGCCATGGCGGTGACGTAACATCCCTTGGCAATTTCCTCCAAAACTAGAGCCGTATCCAAAACAGAGGCTTCCATTCCCCCATAAGCTTTTGGAACTGCCATTCCCAACACGCCGATTTCCGCCAGAGCTTCCATGTTCTTCCAGGGGAACGCGCCTTCCATATATTTTGCGGCGTCAGGACGTATTTTGTCCTGCACAAGCTTGCGCACTGTATTCAGAATGAGCTTCTGATCTTCGGTTAGTTGGAATTCCAAGTTGGTTCCTTTCGGTCGAATTATTCCCGCGAATTCATTTGAAATCATTCACAAATGCATCGATGATTTCATGAATTTTTGTATAGACGGGAATACCGGCGCTGTGAAGCGCATCCCTTTTTGAATCTATGGTCCCGACATTTCCATGCATTAACGCTCCGGCATGTCCCATTGTCACACCTTCTCGGGTAGAACCACCTGCGATTATGGCCTTAACAGGTTTTGTTGCCCCTGCCTTTTTATAGGCATCCGCGAACTCCTCTTCTTCCGATCCGCCGACCTCCCCTATGAGAACAACAGAATCGGTTTGGGGATCATTTTCGAATACGGGAATCAAATCTGCAAATCTCATTCCTTTAACTGTATCTCCACCAACGCCCACCCAAAGGCTTTGTCCCAATTCGCGTTGCACAAGACGGTAGCCAATTTCATAGGAAAGTGTGCCACTTTTTGACATGACCCCAATGGGACCTGACTTCAACGAAACGTCTGGAAGAAACCCAAGTTTCAATTTGCCTGGAATGGCTATGCCAGGAGTCGAAGGTCCGATCCAGATGACGTTACGACTACGTGCCAAATTACTTATCTCGACGCAATCTGAAACCGGGACACCTTCCGTTACGATAATGATAAAACGACATCCCGCTTCAGTCGCTTCATTGAAAGCACCGAGGACTTCAAATGGTCGCACCATAATCACACTTGCCTTGGCGCCGGTTTCAGAAACAGCTTCCTTGCAGCTTTGGAAAACAGGAATATTTTTGATTGAAGCCGATTTTGCTGTAGGAGAAACGCCGGCAACCATGTTGGCACCATAATTCTTCATTTTCAAAAGATGGATCTGACCAGTTCGCCCCGTTGCTCCCTGCAGCATCACCGGTATTTCCGGATCAATTAACGGATAAGTTAATTCGACTGATTCGTGCATTCAATTAGTTTTCCCAGTGCGATATCAAGATCTGTCTCGAGCGTAATTTGGTACTCGTTTGCTGACAGAATATTACGCGCCTCATCAATTCCGTTACCAATTAGCCTGACGATAACCGGCGAGTTCAACTCTGGTACATTGTCTAGTGCTTCCAGCAAAAGCCGGGACAGTTCTCCGAGATGAGTCACACCTGCAAAAAAGTTTACCAGGACACATTTCAAGTTTGGTGCCTTTGAGATTTTTTGCATGACCAATATCAACCGTTCCGCGCTCCCTCGGAATGTTCCCGAGCGAATGTCACAAAAATTAATGGGCGAAAGCCCGGCTTCTGTAAGTTCATCAATGATCTGCATACTCAATCCGGCACCGGTGGTAATCAGACCAACATCTCCATCACCGTTCAGTTCGACGTAGTCAAATTCCTGTTCAAACTTAACAATGGATTCTGCATAAACATCAGATCTTTCCAGGATGAGATCGCGCAATTCAGGCCTTCTTGCAAAGGCGTTTTCGTCAACGATAATTTTCGCATCGGCAGCAATCGCGATTGTATCGCCGGTGACAAACACAGGATTTATTTCAATCAACAAAGCTTCCAGATCGATAAAGGCTTTTGCAAGACTTGGAGCGAATTCCCGAAATGCGATTTGGTTTGACTCGGAAAATTCTGATGTAGCGTCCATGATTGCCGCACATATTTCGTCAAATCGACGGGGGCATGATTTGTGGATAAGGGATGTCCTGGGATTTTCCTGCTCAATATCAACGCCACCGGTTTCGGATATCAGTAAATCGACCTGGGATTCTCTCGGATTCAGAGAAAGGCTAATATAACACTCACGGCCCGTCGCAATTTTTTCCAATCTCAGTTCGCGAACAAGCTGCCCTTTGATCTCAACGCCCTGCAATCTATTCAAGGCATCAAGAAGATCCAATTCTGAAGTAACCTGAACTATACCGCCGGCAAGTGCACGACCTCCTGTCAGGATCTGGGCTTTTAAAAACCCAGGGAACTTGAATTCGGGTAAGTTGTTTTCTTGAAAATCACCAATCAGCACACCTTCAGGAGATTTCACTCCATATTTGGATAGCAGGATTTTAGCATCATGTTCGAACAACAGCATATTTGGACACGACCAGTTTTTTCCTCATCGACGAAATCTTAGCGGAGAACGTAAAATAGAAATGCACGATGTGCATCTATCTTGTTCATCCCTATCGACTGTAATATTTTCTCCGAAAATTGTATCTTCATTTTGAGTCAGGTCATAATTCTGGTCAGAGCTTATGTCGAATAAGAAATCACTAAC
>JBPCWG010000217.1:0-2794 GCA_051009705.1 Methyloligellaceae bacterium
ACTTCGGAAACGGCAAAGAATCCGAGAATTGTGGGAATGAAGTGAATGCCCGCGAGCAGGTAAGGAAATCCAAAATCATAACGCTCAATACCACCCACGGGATCAAGTCCCACAAGGGCGAGTACCAAGCCGATCATTACCGACAGCCACCCCTTCCAAAGGGTCGAAGCTCCAACGGACGAAGCAACGGCGAGACCAAAAAACACGAGTGCAAATATTTCGGGCGGCCCGAAATTTGAAATCGCCCAGTTGGCGATTGGTTCGGTCGCGAACATCATGAGCAGCGCCGACATTGTACCGCCAAAAGCCGAGCATAATACCGCGGCACCCACGGCTTTACCCGCCTGGCCCTTTCGGGTCATGGGGTAGCCGTCAAAGGCCGTGGGCGCATTTTCAGGCGCCCCCGGTATATTGAACAGGATCGCAGTGATGGCACCACCGAACACACCGGAACAATAAATGACGGAGAAAAGCATGATGCCGTCGGTAGCTGTGAGATGCGCCGTAAAGGGCAAAAGGATCGCTGCCAGTGTGAGCATGCTCACTCCCGGCACGGCCCCGAACAACATACCGCCGAGAAGACCCGCCACAAAGATCGAAATACTTACGGGGCTGGAAAACAACGCAACGGAGCCGGTAACAAAATTTTCAATCATTGGTTTGGGTCTCTAATTATTCTGTAAAAAGGCCAACAGCCAGTTTGAATAGTCATAGAAGGGATGGATGGTACCCACGGGCAGCCCCACATAGAGGAGCTTGGCAAACATCAGCAAAATGAAAAGATAGGACACGACCGAAATAATCAGAATTTTGATCCAGTTGCGCTCACCCAGAAGATAAATCACCGCGCCAATGAAGAACGGTGTCAGCGTATAGAATCCGATGGATTCCATGAACGTCGCATAGACAACGGGCAGAAGCAGAATGAGGCCCATGCGCTTGTAATAAGATATTGAATCACTCTCTTCATCATCGTCGCTACTGCCAGAGTCAGACTCCGCAGCCTGCGCACCGATGGAATGGCCCTGAAACTCCGTGCCATAGCGCCAATGCCAGTAGAAATTTCCCAGTGCCGCAATGACGATCAGAAGAATAATTCCGCGAGGCCATGCCGAGGCACCGAATTTGTAGATCTCGATATTCTGATCAAACTCAAAGGAGAACACAAAAAGAAAAGCGGCAAAGGCAAACCATACGGCTAGTTCCACTATATCTCGTGTCGAGGCTTTGCCCATCGGTCGACTCCCTTAAGCGCTTTTTCAAGTGCAAATTCTGAAACCAGGATTTGGGCAACCCGGTCAAGTCAAATCCAGGTTGCCCAGAGATTATCTATGCAGAAAGATACCAGTATCTATTTGCTCAATCCGATCTGCTTATAGACGTCGCGATACTGACTTATAGTCGTCGTGATCAGTTTCTTGGAACCTTCCGTATCGCGGTAGCTTTCAATGAGATTCATGAATTTCTTCTCATTGTATTTTTGATAGCTTTCCTGGCAAAAAGCTTTCTGGAAAGCCCACTGGAGCCACTTAACCCGGTCCGGAGGCGTATCTTTGGCAACATAGAACCCACGGAAACGCAGCAGAGGCTCAAACTTCATGCCCTCATCGGTAATGCTGGGTACATCTGAGAATGCCCCCGGTCGTTCCTTGAGGAGCGTAATGATAGGCTTGAATTTCTTGGCATCCAGGAATCCCCGGACATCACCGGGTTGCTCAAACAACGCATCGACCTGGCCACCGGCGAGAGCACCGTAGCGTGGCGCACCCTTGTCAAAAGAAATCTGCTGGATTTTCATGCCATAATGATCGGTGAGATAACGCATGGATATTCGTTCCATGGATCCCTCTTTTGATACGTTGGCAATGGTCGCCTTGCCATTGGATTTCTTGACGTAATCAACAAATCCCTTCCAGTCCTTGAAACGCGTTTCATTGGTCCGGATGTAAACCTGGGAAAATGTAATCTGCGAGGTTACGAGGGGAATAAGATCATTTGCCGGGTTTGGCCTGGACGGATCGAGGGCATGAGCACTGGAGGCATCGTCAATATGCTCCAGAACCGTGTAACCGTCGGCTGGTGCCGCCATGTAAGATGTCATTCCAACCGTTCCGCTACCACCGGGTTTGTGATCCCGGTTGATGGCAACTCCGGTAAGTTCGGTCACGGCCTGAGCCATCGCACGGGCCACCTGCCCGGAACCACCACCTGGTCCGTAAGGAACAATCATGGTCAGTGCGCGAGCTGGAAATCCACCGGGTTTGTCCAGTTTGGCTGGCATACCATCGGTTGCACAGGCAGCAATAGCCTGACCCGAAAATCCTATGGCCACGGCGAGGGACAAAGCCCCGATCGTTGGTTTAATGTGTCTTTTCAAGATATTCCTCCCTTATTTTAGGTTATGAGTAGACAAATTTTTGTTTGTTGGTCTGATCGAATCTACAGGTTCATTTCCTCAATTCAATCATAAATAAGTCGAACCGCGATTTCAGCCAATTTTGGTTCCGAAACCAATGATTCAACCCAACACTGCAAACACTGTACAGGCGTCTCGCCGCCGAACAGCACATCCTGTCCTGTGTACTTCTAATAGTGAATGGTGTCGGTCTCCCAATTTGCCGTTCTTGACGGCCAATTATATCCCTCCACGCCATTTTGTCAGATACACATGACATCAAAACTGTAGTATAAATGGGACATCATGTCCAACTTTTTACAAAAAGGCGTAATACAGCCCCTGTTCCCGGATTGCTGAACCGGGGCCCCATTACGGTTATTTCCTATAATTTATTCT
>JBPCWG010000218.1:0-6160 GCA_051009705.1 Methyloligellaceae bacterium
TTCTCGCCGGAGATGATGTCTATCTCATAGCCCAGGGAGATCAGGTCGTCCGCACATTGAAAATTTTCGGCCATGACGAAAAGGATGTAAGCCGCGTTGTCATAGCCGGCGGTGGCAACATTGGTTATTACGTCGCTAAAAAACTCGAATCTTCGCATTCAAACGTGCGTGCGAAAATAATCGAACTTGATCGCGACCGTGCGGTCCAAATTGCCGAACAATTGAACCGTACGGTTGTTCTAAACGGCACAGCGCTTGATGAAGAGATTCTCAGAGAAGCGGATATTGCCAACGTCGATACGATGGTTGCGCTCACCAACGACGATCAGGTCAACATCCTGTCCAGCGTTCTAGCAAAACGGGTGGGGTGCGAACGCAATATGTGCCTGATCAACAATACCGGCTACATGACGATTATTCGTTCGCTCGGTATTGATACTTATGTCAACCCGCGTCTGATTACGGTTTCCCGAATATTGCAGCATGTGCGACGCGGACGCATCAAAGCGGTTCATTCCATTCATAATGGATCAGGAGAAATCATTGAGGCCGAGGCCCTTGAAACATCCCCCCTTGTCGGCGCTCCGCTCAAGGAACTGGATATACCGAACGGCGTTCGAATCGGCGCTATTCTCAGGGAAGGTAACGTCATAATCCCAACGGGACTTACATCGATCGAAACCAACGATCGTGTTGTCATTTTTGCCCTGGCGGATCATGTGCGTCATGTGGAGCAGATGTTCAGAGTCAGCCTGGAATATTTCTAGGGCGACACGTTTAACGACCGGCACCCGTCATGTTTCCCATTGTGATACTCTACACTATAGGCTGGATCCTGACTCTCCTGGCATCTTGTATGCTGCTGCCGGTTCTGTTTTCCATGGCTTCCGAAGATATCAATGTCGCGCAATCATTCCTTGTGGTCGCCCTGGTGCTGGGATTTGTTGGCGGAGCAGTGCTGCTGGCTCTGAAAGATCAGAAATTCTCGATCGATCGCAAGATGGAGCTGGTGATAATTTGCACTATCTGGTTTGTAGCTCCGGTGTGCGCGTCCCTGCCACTGATCCTGACCGGTTTCCCGGACACGCTCAATGCAGCTCTATTTGAAGCGGTTTCGGGGCTTACGACAACAGGGGCAACCGTATTTGCCGATCTTGCCGATGTGCCTCGCGGGGTCATTGCCTGGCGCAGCCTTCTCCAGTGGCTAGGTGGACTGACGACCCTCATGGCCCTGGCTATTGCACTTAATCCCCTGATTGGGGATGAGGTGAGCGACACGCATTTTCGCCAGGTTCACCGCAGCTCTCTTGCCACCCAGCGCCATGCGATTACATCGTTTCGAACAATCATGCCGATCTATGGCGGATTGACGCTATTGTGCTTCGTACTTTTGGTGTTCGCCAATATTCCTCCCTTTGACGCCTTGTGCCTGTCTCTTTCGACCTTGTCGACGGGTGGATTCATGCCTCGCTCAGGAACGATCGAACTCTACGGTTCACCGCCCGCTGAACTTGTACTCGCAATATTCATGTTTCTGGGATGTGTCAGTATTCTTTGGCTTGGTGCCGTATTCCGTTTCCGATGGAATGTCCTGAAAGAACTTCCGGAACCTTTCTGGATTGCCGCAGCGATTATTCTATTCGGGCTCGTTGTTACAGTTATGCTGTTGCAGAACTCACCCGAATCCGGTTTTCTGCAAATTTTCCGGTCCTGGACACTGGGACTGGCAACAGCGGCCTCTTATATCTCGACAACGGGTCTGACAATCAGCGAACGCTCTCACGATGGTATACCGTATTTGGTCATGATCATTATCTGCCTGATTGGGGGAGGGCGATTCTCAACGGCTGGCGGTTTGAAATTTTTTCGTGTGATTTCCATGTTCCGCCAATCATCCAGAGAACTTAACCTGCTCATCTTTCCTCATGGTGTCTCAGCTTCCCGTTTTGGAAGAGAGTCCCGGGACAATGAAATCATGCGACTCATATGGGCGAACCTATTCGCTGTAGTGACGGCTATTTGGATACTGACAGTGATAGTTGCGGCCACCGATATCCCTCTCTCGGTTTCATTTCTTGCATCCGTCAGTTCAATCAGCAATATCGGCCCGGCATTTACGTTTACACGACTCCCAGACTTTTCAACGGTACCGGGATTTGGGGAATTAAGTGCGATAGCCCAGATTGCATTGGCCATCGGAATGATATTCGGACGTCTTGAATTTTTAGCCTTGCTTAGTCTTGCAAATGTTGTTTATTGGCGTTCCTAAGAAGAATTGAGAATCTAAAAGCAATGTCTAGAATCATTTATGTCAACGGGGCTTACTGCGCCTACCACGAGGCGTATATCCACGTTGAGGATCGGGGATTTCAATTTGCAGACGGCGTTTATGAAGTCTGTGAAGTCCGCAATGGCCACCTGATAGATGAAACACGTCATATGCAGCGACTCATGCGGTCTCTGAAAGAGCTTGAATTCAAACCGCCGATGTCTCTGAAGTCTTTGGGCATAATTATGCGAGAAACGGTACGGCGAAACCGGGTCCGCGATGGTCTTGTTTATCTTCAGATTACGAGAGGCGTTGCTCGCCGGGACTTTATTTTTCCACCTGAAGATAATCCCTGCAGTGTCGTTTGTTTTTCGAGAATTTCGTCATTTTCCAAAGCCGATGCACTAGCCAAGAAAGGCATCAGTGTCGTTACCGTGCCTGATATTCGCTGGAAACGCCCGGATATCAAATCCGTCTCACTGCTCCCTAATGCACTAGCCAAGCAACATGCCAAGCAATCCGGGGCTTATGAAGCATGGATGATGGATGAGGAGGGGAACATCACCGAGGGATCGTCCAGCAATGCTTACATCGTCAACGCCAAGGGGGATGTGATTACACGACCTGCCGAGGTTGGTATTTTGCGAGGCATAACCCGGAGTGTTGTTTTCGACCTGGCGAACAGGGAAGGAATTCAGATTATTGAACGCCCGTTTTCCCTCGACGAAGCTGAGAAAGCCCGAGAAGCGTTCCTGACATCGGCGACGTCAGTGATCTTGCCTGTTGTGCGAATCAACGACCGAACAATCGGTGATGGAAAACCAGGTCCCCTGGCCAAAAAGCTCAGAGCACTGTTTCATACGCAAGCGGAAATCGCGGGTTAATCCCCACTATTCTCCGTCAAAACGGGCCAAAATAAGCGGTGTTGCCGCCAATCCGCTGAAAATATGGCATTTTTCTCGCAATTCTGGAAAAATGAGGTTATATTGAAGCATAATTTGTGCGCTGTATAACTCTCAAATCGACGAGAAGAGTGTCTTAAATGGTCCAGAAAGGGCTGCTAATAATAATGGATTAGACATGGCCGCAGAACGAACGCAAAGTCTTCAGGACACATTCCTCAATCATGTCCGGAAGGCCAAGATCCCACTGACGATATTTTTAATCAATGGTGTAAAGCTGCAAGGGGTGGTCACTTGGTTTGACAATTTCTGTGTATTGCTTCGACGTGATGGACATTCCCAACTTGTTTATAAGCATGCGATTTCTACAATCATGCCGGGAGGTCCCGTCGATCTGCTAGAAGGGATACCGACAAGTGAGGAATCTTCTGAGTAGTTGAAAAATCTAAATCCCCTTGATCTGAACAAATCTTCTGTCAATCAGAAGACCGACGACACCGAGTACCAGGTTCCAAATGAAACGGGTGTACCAGGATTGGTACTGGCCCCGTATGTCGATTCCAAACCCTCGAGTAAAGTCAGAATTGAGACGGGTAAGGGGGGATCGCAACCGTCCCGGATACCTGAACACCAACTGGAAGAGGCGATTGGTCTTGCAGAGGCCATCGAAATGGATGTTCGGGAAGCTGCGGTCGTACGTCTGAATACCATCAAATCAGCGACGCTTCTGGGGCAGGGTAAGGTTGAGGAACTGCGGGGTATTATTCAGGCGCAGAAAATAGAAGTCGTCATTATTGATTTCTCACTGTCTCCTATTCAACAACGAAATCTGGAACGGGCCTGGTCGACCAAAGTCCTTGATCGGACCGGTTTGATCCTGGAAATATTCGGGCGCCGCGCCAAAACCCGGGAAGGGAGGTTACAGGTGGACCATGCGCACCTGACGTATCAGAAAAGTCGCCTGGTCCGCTCCTGGACGCACCTTGAACGCCAGCGCGGTGGTGTGGGATTTATGGGTGGACCCGGTGAAACCCAGATTGAGGCAGACCGTCGCCAGATCGAAACCCGTCTCAAATCAATCGAAAAGAGTATCGCCCGGGTCAAACGCACACGGGACCTGCATCGCAAGGGAAGAAAGCGGGTGCCATATCCCATCGTGTCCCTTGTCGGCTATACCAATGCCGGCAAATCAACATTATTCAATCGGTTGACGAAGGCCAATGTGGTCGCACGCGATGCATTGTTCGAAACACTGGATCCAACCATGCGCGAGGTTGTCCTGCCGAGCGGCCAGAAAATTATACTGTCGGATACCGTTGGATTCATATCTGATCTGCCGACAACGTTGATTGCGGCTTTCCGGGCGACATTGGAGGAAGTTATTGAGGCTGACCTCATCCTTCATGTCAGGGATATCCACCACGCAGAAAGCGAGCAACAACGTCGAAGCGTTTATCATGTCCTCAAGGAGCTTGGAATCGACACTGAAAACTCAACAACGAAGTTTGTGGAAGTCTGGAACAAAATTGACTTATTGGGTAATCAGGAACGGGAAGTTCTCTTCCATCAAGCCTCTCGTCAGCAACTACCGACTTTCCCGATATCCGCCGTAAATGGACAATCGATAGCAACGCTTTTAACCCGGATTGATGATTTGCTTCAGGAAGATCACCGCCTTGTCCGGATTATCCTCAGCAGTTCGGAAGGCCGGATGTTGAACTGGATCTATCAGAATGGCGAAGTTCAGGAGAACACCTACCTGGAAAACGGGGACAGCTCCATGACTGTTAAATTCGCACCTAATAAACTCGGTCAACTCAAACAACGATCTGGAAAATTGCAAATCACACCCATTGATCCGTGAATGGTGCATCACAGTCCAAAACATATTACATATATTGTAAAATGCTGAAGCGCCGGACCTGCTTCAAATTAAAATTGATCCCTAAGACCGTTCAGACATTTTGACAGCGTCCCAAAGCACATCCATTTGTTCAAGGGAGAGATCCTGCAGATTTTGCTGTTGATCGCGAGCCAATTGTTCCATTTGCTGAAATCTTGTCATGAATTTGCTCGCCGCTGCGCGCGTGGCAACTTCCGGATCAATCTTTAAATGCCGTGCGATATTCGCGAGGACGAACATCAAGTCTCCGTACTCTTCGGCAATGTCCTCGGGAACGCCGCCAGCAATAGCGTGCTTCAACTCGGTCCATTCTTCTTCGACCTTGGCCGTTACCGGCGTGATATCCGGCCAGTCAAATCCAACCCTTGCGGCTGCCTTTTGCAGCTTGGCGGAATAATTGAGGGAAGGGAGGTTGGCAGGAACATCCGCAAACAGTGATTTTTGACCGGTTTCGGGTGCATCGGTTTTGCCAGCGTTTTTTTCCTGGGATTTGATATTTTCCCAGAAACAGGGTTGCACTCCGGCAGCCCGCTCTTCGGCTGAACCGAACACATGCGGATGACGTCTCAACATTTTTTTGCATATGTCATCGACAACTTCATTGAAGTCGAAATGCTTGAGTTCTGACGCCATCTGGGCGTGATACACTGTCTGCAACAGCAGGTCGCCTAACTCTTCCCGGAGATTGGTCATATCTTCGCGGTGAATGGCATCGACAACCTCATAGGCCTCTTCGAGCGTGTAAGGTGCTATGGAGGCAAAATTCTGTTCGATATCCCATGGGCAGCCATTGTCGGGATCTCTCAGAGCTCTCATGACATTGAGGAGGTCATCAATTTTGTAATTGGTGTTCGTTTTACGATTTTGATCTAAACCGTTCAAAATTTCTTCAAAACTCATTTCATCAACCATTTGCAAGTAATTTCTCCAAAATGCTAATGATAATTAAGAAATTAGCGAGTTTATTGCACCTCTAGTTTATTCGCATAATATATATTATGGAAAATAACCCATATTTCTATTTATAGTGACATCGGATTTCAATTCCAACGCCATTGGTTTTCAGGTCAAGCCTCGTAATAGTCT
>JBPCWG010000219.1:0-12694 GCA_051009705.1 Methyloligellaceae bacterium
GAGTTTGCTTCAGCTCCTGACGCTTTATCCTCTTCAACTTCTTATCCGCTATATTTGGTTTTCGATCTGGAGAGAGGTCGTCAACCTGTTCTGGCGTCCCAAGTGGACGGCTTGGGAGCGCGCCCGACGGCGGTCACAGAAACAGAATTCCTGAGTAGGAAGTTCAGGACTTTAGCGAATTCAATTCAGGTGATCAGATGTGGTCAATTGTTTCGAGAGTTCCCGGAAATCAGGACAGATGTGAGTGCCAGTGACAATCACAGTGTTCATTTTCAACTTTGATTGGCTTAATAGCGGTCAAGGGGAATGCTGAATGTAAACGATCCGAGAAGGGATTCGCCTTTTTCGGGGTTGAGGGCATCGACCTTGTTGTTGAAATGAAACTTTCTCAGGGTCAGCCGGCAGCTTCGTTCACATGCAGTCCAGCCCCAATTAGGTACATTAACCTCGTAACCGCCGCGCCGGTAACGTACCGGTGCAACAACGTAGTCAACTCCGTTCAGATCGTAGGCTTTGACGTATTTGTTGCCACTTTTACCCGCATGTGCCGGGGACGCAAAAACAAATGCGCCGAATGTGAGGATAAGGATAAGGTGGGTCTTGATCTGTGTCATGGATTTGCTCTGCCTAATTCTCCGCCTGCGCACTTTATAATGAGAAAATAATGAAGGAATTGTGTTTCTCACCAAATAATGGCCAAATCCGTTAACACGAGTCCATAGGGAATTGGAAGCTTGGAACTCAATATTCGATGAGTTCAATTTTAATTTAGCATGTATTTCTGACAGCTCCGTCACCCAGGAATATCGAACAAGGATTGTTGAATTTCGCATTCGACCGACCCGGAGAAATCTGTCTAATAGACTGTAATATATGAATAAAATTCGCTTTCGGATTGAGTGCCTTCGGGATTGAACCAATTTTGAAGCAATCCAATGTAGCGATAGTGGAGAATTCCAGTTAACAAAATCCGGTTGTGGTATTTTCATCAAATAATATATAAAGTTTGTAGATCGATGAGAATGAGCCAGCAAACTCGCGGGGAATTGAGGAGAACGAACGTTGAAAATCACAGGACCGCTACTTGTTGGATGTTTGTTGTTCGCGCTACAGCCTATGGCCGCATTCGGCCAGTCGGCGGTTAATCTCGAAGGTTCTTGGCGGGGAAACGGATTTTTGAAACCGAACTCCGGTCAGAAGGAAAAAGTTCGTTGCCGGATAAACTATTCGAAGATTAGTGATAAGATTTATTCGGTATCGGGGACCTGTGCCAGTCCGTCGGGAAATGTCCGCCAGACAGGTGAAGTGATCAAGGTGTCCGACACCCGGTTTGTCGGCGATTTTCAGAACGCCGAATATGATATCTCGGGGCGCGTGCGCATTATCCTCAACGGATCACGTCAGACAATGACGTTGACCAGCAGTTCTGGAACCGGCAGCCTGAACCTGAAAAAACGTTAATAGAAGAATTTGCACGATTGAAAAATTATGCCGTTCTGTTGAGAGCGGCAATTTTTTCGGGCTAGTTTAAC
This sequence comes from Methyloligellaceae bacterium, assembly GCA_051009705.1. Lineage (GTDB taxonomy): Bacteria > Pseudomonadota > Alphaproteobacteria > Rhizobiales > CAYWUX01 > JANQOC01. The sequence goes on from JBPCWG010000219.1 coordinate 1,533, forward strand.
GTTTCAAATAAATTTCGGAAGAGTGTTTTCCTGGGGACCAGCGATGAAATCAGTAAGTGTTCGTGCAGAGTGTGAGCACCGTCACCCAACACCCCGAGACCATCGAGGGTCGGTACATCGTTGGCAGTGAAATTGGCATCGCTGCCGCCCCCTGAAACAGAACCGCCGCCGGTCATGCCGAGTTCCCGGGCCAGTTCCTGGACATGGGCGAATAGATCTTTTTGAATTTCGGGATTGGCGTATCCTATGCGGTTGATCTGGCCGGTTACGGAAATCGAGTTTTCCGGATCCCGGGTCTGCAGGTTTCTGACCCGTTGGTCAAATTCATCCGCATCGGCTTTAGTGCCATGGCGGATATCGAGATGAATCGAGCATTTCTCAGGGATCATGTTTGCGGTCTCGCCCCCTTTGATTTCCCCGACATTGAATTTCAGGCCGCGGTCGTAATCCGTGAGACTTTCAAACTCGATAATATGATGAGCCATTTCCAGGATGGCGTTGCGCCCCTGATGATGATTGCCTCCGGAGTGCGCGGCCTTGCCGGTAACCGTAATCCTGTATCGCGATGAGCCGGCGCGGCCGACGACAAAGTTGCCGTCACGGCTCGGTTCTGTCACCAGCACATATTTAGCATTTTTTGCGTGTTCAACGATGTGCGGGCGTGAAATCCGGCTGCCGAATTCTTCGTCGCTCGTATAGAGGAAGCGAACCGGAAGTGGCGTAGAAATATTTGCGTTTGCGAGCTCCGTAAACGCTGCAAATGCGATATAGGCCCCGCCTTTCATGTCGAAGGTGCCCGGACCATAGGCGCGATCTCCGTCGATGGACCACGGAAGATTTTGCAGCGTACCGCGGGCATGGACCGTATCCAAATGACTGAGGACGAGAATGCCCGGTTCGTCGCCTGCCCCTGCTGGTGATATGGAGAGCATATCTCCAATGCCGCTTTCTCCGGGGATGCGAACGACTTTTGCCCCGAGATCCCCATAGAGGCCATCAACGAGTGATAACATTGCATTGACCCCTTCGGTGTCCGCAGTTTGGCTTTCAATCTCGACCCAGGAGCGGATGCCTCGAAGTAGATCTTTTTCGTCTAGTTCAGTCATAGGAAATTCTTAAACTCATTGCTGTCGGAAGATATGTTTAGCTGGAGAATTTAATTATAGCCAGATTTACTTCATCAACATCAGTCATCCTGTCGCAGCAGTCCGGTAAATCCGGTGATCGCCAGCGAGGAAAGCACAAGTCCCAGGATCATTTCAACGATAGAGAGCACGTAGAGAATGCCGCCCCAAGTGATGTGAACAATAAAACTGTCTTTTCCGGATACCTCTCCCGAATTGCGGCCCGAGACATTTCGGATCAGTCCCGAAACGGGATTCGGAAACTGCCAGGACGCGATGGGACCATAACGGATATTCGGACGCCAGTAATCCTGATACCCAAAATTAATGATCGGTATAAACAGGTCAAAAGAATAGGCGAGGGCATGGAATTGTGGATAGGTACGCTGGAAGGTAGCGGGATCGCCGGAAAAGCGGCCGTACTCACTGCGGACATAGACAGTCTCATCGGTGCACCCATTTTGGGTACAGTTCATGGCCGCCGTATACCAGATACCGCTGAACAGGATTACGAATACGCACATCCAGCCGATGGTTCGCCAGGGATTAAAGCCAAATAATGCAAACAGGTCCAGAAGGTAACTTTGCAGCTGGGTCAGTTTCTTCACCGACTGGCTGCGCCGGTGCCATCGCCGGCGCTCGATTGAAAGTTGACGGGCGTCTTCGTGGAAGCCCTGAGCGTCCAGGCGTTTCGAAAGTTGTACCCAGGCCTGGGGTTTAAAATGATCATAGAGGTCGATTTCAGACTGACCGAATAGCCAGTTCAATCGCGAACGGGCGGTACTCATGGAGCGGTTGCGGGGGTCCCCGGGAAGCAGTCCGGATGGATTCTCCAAATGCTCATAGGAAAAACCGTCGAGAATTAAGTGGTCAATATCGAGACCGAGTTCATCAAGAGAGCGGCCCGTTTCTTGCGGACGGTTACCGTCAACCGGTGGTGGCCAGGCATCGGCATAATCCTCAAACGTACCCACCTGGGCGCGTGAAAAATCAATGATTCCTATTGGCCGTGACTCGGAGTCCTTCGGCATTTGTAATCGGCTGAGTCGGGCATCGACAAAACTGATGGCCGTGCGATCAAAGATCGCGACCAGTTCGTCTTGATCCCGGAGTGAAACTGTTGTGCCTGACCTGTAATGGTAAGCACACTCAATGTTCGATCCCTGAAAATCAACAACTCCGTCGACTTCAATCTGGTCAAGGACAATACCACCTGTGGCCTTGAAACCGTCGCTCAGGATGAGATCTCTTTTAATACGTGAACCGCTCATAACAATCGCCGGTCCCTGCACAACATTGAACTGCGAGCCCTTGAAGCGGACTTGATTGTCAATAATTGCCGCCGGAAAACGGACTCGGCCGGAAATCTGGGCGCGTCCCATATACCAGCCACCCCGAATGCGGCAACCATCCGCGCGGATGGCTAGGATGCCCGACTTGATGGTTGAATCCGTCAGAGCCAGCTGTCCTTCAATATCCGCTCCCGGGATACGAATGCTTCCTGAAAGGGTTGCACCGCGCATAATCCAGTCGCCGGCCACGTGAATGACATTTGCACTGATCGCCTGGGCGTCGGTGGCTATTGTCAGTTTGTTTGCTACAAAGGTCTTGCCAATATAGGCTCCATCAATGCGCAGTGCGCCATGGAGATTGGTTCCCGTCATGTTCCAACCCTGGCGTACATAGAGACCGGCGCCGGAAATGGAGAATCCGCTTCCACGAATTTCCGCATGCATCGCCTGTAACTGTCCGAGAATCTGGGCATTGTTGAGTGTCATCCCGCCACGGATTATTGCGTTGGATAAGGAGAGGTCGCCATCGATTTTCAGGCTTTCCGCAATAATCGCTGGTTCCTGGCCTGAGATCCGCGAACGGTTCAACAGCAGGGCCTTAATCTCTGAACCGCGGAATTGAAGGCGACCCTTAATCTCCGAATTGTTGAACACAACGGGACCGTCAACCTGGATGCCATCAGCGACAATCGCGGTGGCATCGTTGGATAGTCTTGAATCTTCTGCCAGTACACCACCACTGATACGGGCACCGGGAAGGCGCAGTTCGCCGCGGATTTCTGCACCCCGAATGAGTAGGGGACCATCGATGCGGGCATGATCGAGAACAATAGCGGTATCCGGTTCAATAAATGTCGATTGTTCCAGCGAAAGGGAACCGTGTATTTCAGCTCCCCGCATCCGTAGTCGGCTGCGAATGACCGTATTTTGAATGAAAGCCGAACTCTCGATATTAATTCGGTCCGCATTGAAGCGGCCATTGATCACGCAGTTTGCGAAGCCAATGCGTTTCAAGCGAGAATCCCGGAGTTGCAGAACCGGGGCAATATTGTCGGCTTCTCCAAAACGACACTTGAAGAATAACAGGGGTTTTTGCATCTGACACCCCTCCAGTGCCAGTTCCCCATCAATAACAGCGTCATCGATATGAACGCCCATGGGCTGCAGCACCCAATCTTTCCGCAACTCCAATACGAGATCACGAATAATTGAGGCACGAATGCGGGCGCCACCAAGCTGAGCCCTTTGCCCCAGGCGGGCCGATTCTATTAATTTTTTTTCAGCATCATTCAAATCATCGGACGAAGAATACTGTTCCTCCGCCGGAGAAAATTTTTCAGACATTTGTTTGAACAATCCCCAAACTTCGAAAGATTTTTCAGCATATCCTTCAAATGCGAAAAAATGAAGATGAGTTCGTTGGCAAGGTTGTGGTGGTGATGGGTGCAAAGGGGATTGGGAATCGCTATATAGAGGGTACAGATTTGTTTCAGAGAAGAAAGTTCAACTCCCGATGCAACAAAAAACGGTACCCGAACCGCAATCCTACACGGGCTATCGGGTCTCAATAGGACCAACAGGCAAGAACGTCCAGCTCAGAATTGGCAACAAGGTCCTGGCGCAGTCGTCGCGGACCCTAACCATGCACGAAACTCGGCTCCCCCCGGTGATTTATTTCCCGCGCGAAGATGTCGACATGTCGCTTCTAGAGCGCACCTCGCTGGTGACCAACTGCCCGTTCAAAGGAAATGCGTCCTACTGGTCGATCCGCGACGGATCATTGCATCGTGAGAATTCGGTTTGGAGCTATGAGGAACCCTTCGATGAAGCTTTGGCCATCAAGGATTACCTGGCCTTCGAATGGCATGTGGAAGATGCCTGGACGATTGACGGAGAGCTTTTAACAGAGAAACCAAGATCCGATCTGCCGTCGGAAAAAAATCCGTTTATAGACTGGATTGTTGAACAATCGTGGAAGGCGCGGTCTCCTCACGAACTGGTGGAGCATCTTGCGCTTAACCTGAATAGTGAAGGATTTCGCTTGTCTCGTCTTCTACTGCTGGTCCGCACTCTGAACCCGCAGCTCTTTGCCAAGACCTATACCTGGCGAAACGGTGTCGACGAGGTGGTCGAATACGAAGCCTCTCATGCGGGATTGCAGACCGATGCTTATCGTAACAGCCCGTTTTACCGTGTCATCAACGGCGAGGGGGGAATACGCCGACGTCTTGAAGGCGCCGACCCGAATCTCGATTTTCCAGTTCTCCAGGAATTTCTCGAAGAAGGGGCCACGGACTATGTGGCTGTACCGCTAAAATTTTCTGACGGGCAGATCAATATCATGAGTCTGGTCTGCGATCAGCCTGGCGGTTTCTCCACACAGCAGCTGGGGCAGCTATACGAAATTCTGCCATTGCTAAGCCGAATTCTCGAGGCCCATGCTCAGCGTGTCTCGTCACTGAGTTTGTTGCAGACCTATTTGGGACGAAATGCCGGACAGCGCGTACTTGAAGGTCTTGTGAAACGCGGCGACGGTGAACGCATTAATGCAGTGATCTGGTTTTCCGATCTCAGAAACTCCACGGCGCTTTCCGACAGCTTGTCCCGGGACGATTATCTCATGAGTCTCAATAGTTACTTCGACAGTGTGGCCGGTTCGATTATCGATCATGGCGGCGAAGTACTTAAGTTTATTGGTGACGCGGTCCTGGCCATCTTTGAGATAGAAGATCCGGACGATATGCATCCGGAAGCCTCGGTGAAGGCACTGGCGGCATTCCATGAAGCGGAAAAGCGCATCAAGGAGATCAATCAGATCCGGGTACAGGAGGGTCAGCCACCTCTGGCTTTTGGAACCGGCCTGCATCGCGGAGCCATCACATACGGTAACATAGGCACAGAAAAACGCCTGGACTTCACAGTGATCGGATCGGCGGTCAATGAAGCTTCGCGAATCGAAGCCCTGACAAAAAACCTCGGTGTTCCCGTTCTCATGTCGTCCAATTTCGCCCAAAGCATTACCGAATCATTAAAATCCATGGGCGTTCACGAACTCAGAGGAGTGCCCCAGGCCCAGGAAATCTATACTTTGGATGCTGGCTAGAGCGTCCTTTTCCAGAGTCCGGTAATAATTATCGCTTCTCAAATTGAATTACTGGTAAGAACTAACCCGTTATTCCATTTAGTTGTTTTGAATTGGATGAGGATTTTCAATCCTACTGGAAACAATTACTGGGCGAAACCTTGCGCTGCTCTGTATAGCTGATTGTATGCGATAATCCGTTATTTCAATCATCTGGCCTCACAATTACCAAAATCTTGCAACATCAGTTGAGTCTGGAAGTAGACGGTCGATAGGGTCTCCAGATTTTGTAGACGAGACCGATGGGGCACTGTGATAGTCGGGTGTGGGTACATGAGGGGTACAAGGCTATCCTTTATACCGTGTCCCCCGTTTGCAAAGTTCGTTGATGCTTCCAGAGAATTTGGTGCGTAGTCAGTTACGGGGGCGTCAATATGAAGCGTCGACAGTTCTTAACAGGTTTAACCGGTGCAACAGTCGCATCGGCTTCGGCGGTCTCCATCGCCAAACCGGCAATTGCCTCAGAAACAACAACATTGAAAATGGCTCTTGCCTGGCCAAAAAACTTTCTCGGACTTGGAGAAAGTTCCCAACGCCTGAGCGAAGGTATCGAACGCGCCACTGACGGTCGCTATAAGGTTCAGCTGCTTGGACCCGGTGAGTATGCAGTTTCCGGAAACCTTTTTAATGCCACTTCCCAGGGTGAAATCGATATCTACCACGCGGTGGAGTATTACTGGGAGGAAGAATCTAAGGCTTTCAATTTTTTCGCTACCATTCCTTTCGGGATGACCGCCTATGAGCAGGAATCATGGCTCTCCAATATGGGTGGTCAGAAATTGTGGGATCAGTTGTCGGCGCGCTATAACATTAAGCCGTTTGCTGCCGGCAATACCGGTGTGCAGATGGGCGGGTGGTTCAACCGCCGGATCGAAACTCTTACCGATATCAGGGGAATGCGACTTCGAATTCCTGGAATGGGCGGGGATGTTTACAAGAGGCTGGGTGCCAAACTGGTCAATATTCCATCCACACAATTGGTGCAGGCGCTGAACGAAGACCGGATCGACGGAACCGAATGGCTGGGCCCCTGGTCCGATATCAATATAGGGCTGCACAAAGCTGCCAAATTCTATCACTGGCCCGGATTTCACGAGCCTGGAACGCAGATCTCACTCGGGATCAACCTGGATCGGTGGAAAGGGATGGAACCTCGAACCCAACGGATCATAGAAATCTGCGCTCGCGCCGAAGGCCAGAGATTGTTGGCCAAGTTCAATGCCGAGAATGCCCGCTCCATTCAGGAATTGAAGGCGCTACCGGATATCCAGTTGATCCCCTATCCGACGATTGTGCTTGATGCACTGGGCAAAGCTTCCGGAGAATCGGTTGCAGCTCTTTCCCGCGGCGGTCAGATCGAAAAACAGATCTATGAGAGTTTTATTCGCGCCCGCTGGCAGCTTCTCCAATGGGCGAAGTTTTCCGATGAAGCCTATCTGTTGGCACGGCGATTACCCTTTTCCTATCGCCGGACTGTATCTGCCGGAGAGAAGCGCATTTTACCGAGTAAGGATTCCACGCCGAAGAGCGTTTCCTCCTCGGAACGTATAACTAAAAATATTCCCCAGTTTCAGGTCAAGGTTTCTCCGAGTTCCAAGAAACCTGGTTCCGGAGGCTTTAATCCGTTTCAAAATTAAGAGCCAGTCCACGTTGCAGGCGGAGACCCGATATCATGACCGACAATCGTAACAGAATAGACAGACGAAAATTTGTAACCGCAGTGGGCGCTGGTGCGGCAACCTCCGTCACATTGGGGCGACCGGCCATCGCCAGTGGCAAACGTTTACTGAGCCTGGCAACCCCCTGGCCCAGAGCCGTGAAGAACGGAAACAGTATCAGCCTAAAGCGCATTGTTAAAACCATTGAACTGGCCACTGACGGCGAGCTTTCCTTCGAAATTCACTGGCTCGGAGAACGTGTTAAACCGCGCCAGGAGTTTAATGCCGCCTCGAAAGGTGAAATCGACGGTTATTTCGCGCCGGAAGTCTACTGGGATAGAATATCGGCGGGTTACAATTTTTTTGGTTCTCTTCCGTTCGGTATGACCGCTATGGAAAACGAAGCCTGGCTTTACCAGATGGGTGGTCAGGAATTATGGGATCGCCTGTCAGGCAATTTCAACATCAAACCTTTTGCTGCCGGCAATACCGGCGCGCAGATGGCCGGCTGGTTCAAAAAACCGTTCGATACTCTGAGCGACCTGAAAGGTGTGCGCATTCGCATGCCCGGAATTGCTGGCAAGGTTTACAAGGAAGTCGGTGCTAAGCCGTTATTTCTCCCGGCTAACAAACTCGTCTCGGGGATGAAGGAAAACAAGGCAGATGCCGTGGAATTTGTCGGACCTTGGCCGGACATGAAGCTCGGATTGCACAAAGTTGCCAAGCACTATTACTGGCCCGGTTTCCAGTCTCCGGGTGCGGTGGTGGCCCTGGGGATCAATCGCCAGGTCTGGGACAGCCTGTCTCCGTCGCACCAGGAAATCATCAAGGCCACGTGCATGAGCGAATACCGGGACATGCTCTCAGGCTATGCGAGCAATAATGGCTGGGCGATGAACGAATTGCGCCATAAGCACAAAGTGGACCTGCGCCAAATTCCGACCGAAGTCCTGAATGAACTCGGTGTGGTAAGTGGCGACGTGGTTGCGGATTCCGTTCGTGGCGATAAGCTGCTGGCGGAGATTTACAACGGTTATGTTGATTCACGAATCCAGCTTATTCACTGGGCCAAATATTCCGATGAAGCCTTCCTAGTCGCACGCAGGCTGCCATTTCCCTACAGTCCAAAACATCTGCGCACCGTACCCAGAAAACCTCTGGCCGTACCGACACCAAAGAAAACCCGGGCCACGGTTTCGCGGATCTGAGTGCGACACGCGTATTGATGCATTTGAACGAAAAAATAGATCTGGCGGGGCGTCAGTCATACGGTAGTTCAGACTGAGGCGAGAGGGATTTATGAGACGTCGCAAATGAATGGTACAAGCCCGGAGACAGAAGCAACGATACTGATCAGCCACGCCAAGGATAACGCGGCGCTGGCCGGTCGCCTGTATGACCGGTTGCAGAATTATCGGGCCGCGCTTGTTACTGTGGGTTTTGAAATCGAGAAAAGATTGCCGTTCCACGGCTTTTGGAAACCGGCATTGAGCCGAGAAATCAAGCGGGCGGACGTCGTTCTCCTGATCCTGTCTGACAAATGGGTTCACTCACCCATTTGCATGGCGCACTTCCGGCTGGCGCAAGCGACGGGGACAAAAGTGATCGCGGTACTTGCGACGGAAATGGACTTTGAACCGACGACATCGGATGTCCTGACCGTAGATTTCAGCAGAAATGAAGGTGAGAAACTGGAAGACCTGGTTGCTAAGGTAGAAGAAATTCTCGGTCCTCGCTTCACGGTTTACGACACAACCCACCAGATTCCCGATTTCACACCTGTCAAACAAGCACCTTCAAAACTGGAAGTCCGGAGCGGTTACTGGCAGGGACAATTTTCCATTGCCCTGAGCCTTGCCATTGCCGCCAGTGCCATCGCGTTTATCGCCATGAACAGACATACAGCCTATGATTATGAGCTTGAAAACACCCTTCTGAATCTGAATGATGCCAGGATCGAAACTGCAAACGCCATCGTCGACAATCAGAAAATACGCACTGAGAACAACAATCTTCGGCAGGAAGTGCAGAGATTGATCGGCAAAGTGAGAGAATTAAACAAGGTGGTGACCGAAAAGCGGGTTCCGGTTCCTGCAAAAGTGATTGATCCAAAAAACGGGGCGGAGCAACTGCGGTCCATCTCTCAGATTCTACTTAATTCCAAAAATGAGAGCCTGGGTTTGCAACTGGCGCTGGAAGCTGCGGGTTTGCAAGACAAGGCCTCAAAAGTTAACGAGGCCAACCCTCGTCTCGTTGCTTCAATTTATCGGACCCTGACACGGCTCGATACCGGCACCTATCTTAAGGGGCACCAGGCCACAGTTTTCGCTGCCGCATTTGATAATCAGGGCAAAAGAATCGTGACCACGTCTCGTGACCAGACCTTGCGAATCTGGGATGCGGACAGCAAGCAGAACACCCAGACCTTCCGGATCGAGGACAGTTATGCCCACAGTGCACAATTCAGTCCCGGCGGCAAAGTTTTGGCAGCGGCACTAAAAGATGGCTCGCTGGGGATCTGGAATCTTGAATCGGAAACGATTGCGGCTCGGCCGAAAGAACATGGCGATGAGATCTATCGTGTTCTATTCAATGCTGACGGAACACGGCTGGCGACGGCTTCTAAAGACGGAACCGCCATCATCTGGAACAGCAAGACCTGGAAACCGGCCGCCGTTCTCAAAGGCCACAGAGGTACGGTGTGGGCAGCCAGTTTCAATCCTATAAAAAAAGAAATTGCAACAGCGTCAGCAGACGGTACCGTGAATATCTGGAACGCACGTTCGGGCAAGCTGATCCGGACGATTCAGGCACATGACGGAGATGTTTACAGTGTTGCCTACGCCCCCGACGGCAAGCGACTGTTGACCGCATCCCTGGATGGCCGGGTTAAGCTCTGGGATCCGGCGACAGGCAAGCCGATCACAATACTCGTTGAAGGTTCACAGAAAATGTTGCTGGCTACTTTCAGCCCGAACAACAAGCTGATTGCAACGGTTGGATTTGAAGCGCGCGCGCGTCTGTGGAATGCCACGACCTTTGCACCTATTGCGAACCTTCAAGGCAAAGACAAAAATTTCCTAAGCGCGGCGTTCTCGCCAAAGTCAAATCTGGTGGCGACAGCGTCAGTTGAAGGGCAGGTGCGTCTTTGGCCGGTCTATCCAACGACCGAATCTCTTATTGAGAGTGCCATAGACTATGTCTCCCGGGACTGTATTTCACAAGACCTGCGAGAACGCTTGTCCCTGCCTACGGAAAAGCCGAAATGGTGCCAGGACTGATGATCTTCTCGTTCTCGTGAATTTTTAAAATCTCTGGATTCAGTCCGGCGTATAATCCTTTGCAGGACGGCTATCTGTCGAAGGAGATTTGCGGAACAGACCCAGCAGTGTTGCCAGCAAACCGAGTCCGGCGAGGAAGACATCGAGGAAAATTCCCAGGAGATAGGACTGTAGACCCTCGGCGAGCAGAAGCAACACGGGGATGATATACAACATCCGGGAAAAGCGACCGGTGGCCAAAAGCAGAAGGCCTGTGAATGCCGCCAGAGTTGGAACGGGAATCAATCCGGCATAGGGAATTTGGGTAGAGGGCTGTCCGAGTGCCAAGTTTACGACAGGTGGGAGAAAAAGAGAACAGAAGAGGATCGCGGTCCCTGTGATCGCCATCGGCGTGGTCGCGAGATGAAAACCGAACGGCGTCGGTCGACGGAGCTTCAGGAGTAAGGTTACGGCCTGGATGCAGGAAAGGACTGCGAACAATGGCGCGATCCATAAAATGCCGGTGAATCGCAAAAAATAGAGTTGCCAGCCCATCAAACCGAGTGCGGTGATCAGCAGAAGAACTATCGTACGATCGATAAGTGATGGAAAGTTCCTGAGGGATACCAGTATGACTGGGATTCCCGTGGCAAACAGGACGGCGAACCACCAGTACTGGCGGGTAT